>CAXBEC010000007.1:0-19220 GCA_963974145.1 uncultured Alphaproteobacteria bacterium
CGCAGGATTTCGAATCCGAGGCGGATTATGTCGGATTGCATTTTGTCGCGCGGGCGGGTTACCGGATCGAACCCGCGGTGCAGTTCTGGCGTCGGATGGGCGCCGAACGCCGGAACGTCAAGGAACTGAACGTCGCGCATTCGCACCCCACATCCGCCGAACGGTTCCTGCGCATGGAAAAGGCCGCAGCAGAATTACAGGCCAAGATCGCGGCGGGGATGCCGCTGATGCCCGAGCTGAAGGGCGAGGCGCCATGGCTGAAAAAAGAGCCGGCGCCCGTGACCGTCGTGGATGCGGATTCTGATTAAAGCCCTGCCGCAGCGGGCCATTCGGGCCGGTCGCGCGGCAGGTTCGTTCCACGCGAAGCTGCATTCCCTCTTGACCTGACCGGTTCATTCGCCACATGGATGGGGCTGGCGGTTCCGGCCGCCCCGAACGGATTCATCAGACGCGAGATTTCATGAGCGATAATACCACCTGGCACGGCACTACCATCCTGTGCGTCCGCAAGGGCGGCGAGGTTGTCGTCGCCGGCGATGGACAGGTCACCCTGGGCCAGACTGTCATAAAGGCCAATGCCCGCAAGGTCCGGCGTATCGGCGACGGATCGGTGATCGGCGGTTTCGCCGGCGCGACCGCGGACGCCTTTACCCTGTTCGAACGGCTTGAAGCGAAGCTGGAGCAATATCCCGGGCAGCTGACGCGCGCCTGTGTCGAACTGGCCAAGGACTGGCGGACGGACCGCTACCTGCGCCGGCTGGAAGCGATGATGGCGGTGGCGGACAAATCCGTCAGCCTGGTGCTGTCCGGAAACGGCGATGTGCTGGAGCCGGAAGACGGGCTGATCGGCATCGGTTCCGGCGGCAGCTTTGCGCTCTCCGCCGCCCGGGCGCTGATCGACGACGACAATCGCAGCGCCCGCGAGATCGCCGAGCGCGCCATGAAAATCGCCGCCGGCATCTGTGTCTACACCAACGAAAACGTGATCATCGAAACGCTATGAGTACATTCAGCCCCCGCGAAACCGTCTCCGAACTCGACCGCTATATTATCGGCCAGAACGATGCCAAGCGCGCCGTCGCCATCGCCCTGCGCAACCGATGGCGGCGACAGCAGCTGACCGACGAAATGCGCGACGAGGTTCTGCCGAAGAATATCCTGATGATCGGGCCGACCGGCGTCGGCAAAACCGAAATCGCCCGCCGGCTGGCGCGGCTGGCCGATGCGCCCTTCATCAAGGTGGAGGCGACCAAGTTCACCGAGGTCGGCTATGTCGGCCGCGATGTCGAACAGATCATCCGCGACCTGGTGGAAACCGCGATCCATATGACCCGCGAACGCCAGCGCAAGGCGGTGACGGCGAAGGCCGAACTGGCGGCAGAGGAACGTGTGCTTGACGCGCTGGTTGGCGACAATGCCAGCGAAAGCACGCGGCAGACCTTCCGCAAGAAGCTGCGCCAGGGCGAACTGGACGACAAGGAAATTGAACTGGAAGTCGCCGACCATGCCGGCGGCTTGCCAAGCTTTGAAATTCCCGGCATGCCCGGCGCGCAGATGAGCATGCTGAATCTGGGCGAAATGTTCGGCAAGGCGATGGGCCAGCGTACCAAACCGCGCAAGATGACCGTGGTTGAATCATACGACGTTCTGATCGCCGACGAGAGCGACAAGCTGCTCGACGAGGAATCCATCGTGAAGGAATCCATCGAGTCGGTGGAGCAGAACGGCATCGTCTTCCTGGATGAGATCGACAAGATCTGCGCCCGCGCCGACCGGTCCAGCGCCGATGTCAGCCGCGAAGGCGTGCAGCGCGACCTGCTGCCGCTGATCGAAGGCACGACCGTTTCCACCAAGCACGGGCCGATCAAAACCGACTTCGTCCTGTTCATCGCGTCCGGCGCCTTCCACCAGGCGAAGCCCGCGGACCTGCTGCCGGAACTGCAGGGCCGGCTGCCCATCCGGGTCGAGCTGAAGGCGCTGACGCGCGAGGATTTCGGTCGCATCCTGCGTGAGCCGGAGAACAGCCTGCTCAAACAATATGTCGCACTGATGGGCACCGAGGACGTGACGCTGGTCTTCGAGGAAGAAGCCATCGACAAGCTTGCCTCGCTCGCGGCCGACATCAATCAGAGCGTCGAGAATATCGGCGCCCGCCGCCTGCATACGATACTGGAGCGCCTGCTGGAGGAAATCAGCTTTACGGCCACCGACCGTGGCGGGGAAACCATCACGATCACCGCCGATGATGTTCAGGACCGCGTGGGTGAGCTGGCCAAGGATGCGGATCTGAGCAAATTCATCCTGTAGCGGCGTCGCGCGGGACATTTGCGCCCGGCCTTGCTTGCTGTTTCAATGGCGGCAGGTAAGGAGGAAGACATGGCACTGACCATTCGCAAAATTCGGGACGATTTCGGGGCGGAAATTTCCGGCGTCGACATTACAAGGCCCATAGACGACGCAACGTTTGCGGAAATTCGGTCAGCGCTGGACGAATATTCGGTCCTTGTTTTTCACGACCAGAAATTCGATGACGCGGCGCAGATCGAATTCAGCCGCCGTTTCGGCCCGCTGGAAACCAGCCTGACCGCCAAGAATCCGAACCGCCGCCAAGTCGCCGATATTTCCAATGTCGATCCGGAAACCGACCAGATCATCCCCGTGGAAGGCTGGCGGTCGAAATATAATTCGGGCAACGAGATGTGGCACACGGACAGTTCGTTCAAGCCGGTGCCCGCGCTGGCGTCGCTGCTGTCCGGGCGCGAGGTGCCGCCCGAAGGCGCAGAGACGGAATTTGCCAGCATGCGCATCGCCTATGACGCATTGTCCGAGGAGGAGAAGAACCGGCTGGAAGGGCTGGTCGCCATCCACGACTTTACCTATTCACGCGGACTGGTCGCGCCAGACCTGGTCGATGAAAAACAGCGCGCAGAAGTGCCGCCGGTCCGGCAGGTGCTGGTGCGCACGAATCCGGCCAACGGCCGCAAGGGGTTTTATACCGGATCGCATGCCCGGGAAATCATCGGCTGGCCGGTCGAGGAAGGCCGCGCCTTTCTGATGGACCTGGTGGATCGGGCCGCAAAACCCGAGCGGGTCTATACCCATAAATGGCAGCAGCACGATCTGGTGATCTGGGACAACCGCTGCATCCTGCATCGCGGTCGGCCCTGGGACAAATCGCGGCACCGGCGCATCATGCATCGCACGACCGTTGCCGGCGACGGCCCTACGGTTGCTGATCAGTAAGTTTCGGGGTTACGTACCGCGCAGGTCGGCGAGCATTCTTTCGATTTTTGCCTTCGGCAGTTTGCGGATTTCCTGCGCCAGCCGGTTGGCGAGTTCGGTCGCTTCAGCGCCCAGCCCGGCGGTATCGACGATCACCCGGGGATGACTCAGCGCGGCGAGCCGTTCAAGTTCTTCCGCGTCGTCCCAGATGATGTTGAAATAGGCGCAGACCCGTTGCACATGCGCACGGCTGGGCCGGCCGCGCCGACCGTGTTCCAGCGCCGAAAGATAGGCCGGCGAAATTTCCATTTCCGCCGCCATCTGTTTCAGTGTGACACCGCGTTCTTCCCGCATGGCGCGGATTTTCAAACCGAAGGGAGTCACCGCCTGCGCTTCAGCAGCACATAGAGCGCTCCGCTGCCTCCGTCCTTCGGCTGGGCATGACAGAAAGCGAGAACCCGCCGCCGGTTGTCGCCTTCATTCAGCCAGCGCGGCACCGCTGTTTGCAGGATGCCCTGACCTTTCCCGGTAATGACCAGCACGACCCGGCGGCCGCCCGCCCATGCAGACGCCAGGGTCGCTGACAGGGCATGGTGTGCGGGTTCGCGCGTCATGCCGTGCAGGTCTAGGCGCAAATCTATCGGCAGCTGGCCGCGGCGCAACCGTTCCGCTGTCCGTCGGTCCATATCCGGTGTTTCGCCATGCGCCAGAACCGGCGCCTTGCGCCGGACGGGACGCGGCGCGGGCGGCATAGCAGCAGCCATGACCTGCCGCGTGGCCGGCGGCGCGACAGATTTGCGTTGTTCAATCTTTTTTGGCGGTGGTTCCCGCTTGGTCAGTGGCGTGATATCAGCCGTCACGATGCGCCATAACCTGGCGTCGTCTTCATCGGGAAAACGGCGCCGGCGTCCCATCAGACATCCTCGATCAGGATGATATGCAGGCGGCGCGGACCGTGCGCGCCCAGCATCAGGGTCTGTTCGATATCGCCGGAGCGAGAGGGGCCGGTGATGAAATTGACCGCGCGCGGCATCGCGCCCGCCGCGCGCAACCGGTCCCAGCCGTCTTCATAGGCGCCGGTAATCTGGCTGGCGCGCAACACCACGACATGGTCATCGGGCAGGAAGTTCAGCGTCGTCGGGCTCGCCGGCCCGGAATGCAGCATCAGCGTTCCGGTTTCCGCAATGCCGGCCAGCGCGGCGGTAACGCTGACCTCGTCATCGCCGGCGCTGCTGCCGCGCGTGACCGTCAGGGTCGGGCGGCTTGCCCAGGGAATATCCTCCAGCCGTTCGTCCGGCGCCATGCGGACATCGCTGCCGAGATTATGCTGCGCCAGATAATCGCCCAGCGCATCGGGCACATCTTCCGGTGCGGTAACCCGCGCCACAGTGGTCTGCACCTTCTCGGCCATCTCGACGAAAAGGTCGACCAGCGCTTTCGGTTCCCGGTTCGACCGGTCCGGGATGATACCGCGCTTATGGTTCTTCAACCGCGCGTCCAGTTCGGCGCGTCGGATTTCGTCCACCGGTCCGGTGCGGCCAAGGCCCTGCCGTATTCTTCCCAGTACCGCGTCACGCGCCGCGTTCATTGTCCGGCCTTCCGGCGGCCGCCCCGCGCCGACCATTGCTGCTGGAATGTCTTTCCCGGGGGGGCGGGAAAATCGCGATGCGCAGTCCAGCCACTCGCGCCGGGCAGGCGGGTGAATTTTCCGCGCCGCCGGCCGAATGCGCCCAGCACCCGCATCGCCATGCCCGTCGCCATCCGGTACAGCGCGGGCCGTTGGGCAAAGAAGGCCCAGACAGACAGCCCGGCCCGTTCCGTCGCGGGCGTCAGTTTTTCCGCGAAGGCCGTTTCGCGGTGATGGCGCATCAGCTTCGGCAGCGGAATACGCATCGGGCAGACTTCTTCGCAGCGGCCGCAGAAGGTCGAGGCGTTGGGCAGGTCACGCGCTTCGTCCACGCCGATCAGGGTCGGCGTAATCACCGAGCCGATGGGGCCGGGATAAACCCAGCCATAGGCATGGCCGCCGATCGCACCGTAGACGGGACAGTGATTCATGCAGGCGCCACAGCGGATGCAGCGCAGCACCTCCTGCGATTCCGTGCCCAGCAATTTGCTGCGGCCGTTATCCAGCAACACCACATGGAACTGCTCCGGACCGTCGGGGTCTTCGGCGCGGCGCGGGCCGTTGGAAAACGTCGTGTAGCTGGAAAATTCCTGGCCGGTGGCGGAGCGCGCCAACACCCGCAGGATCGCGCTGGCGTCTTCGAGCGTGGGGACCACCTTTTCCAGGCTGGCGACGACGACGTGAATCTTCGGCAGGGTCTGGGTCAGGTCGCCATTGCCTTCGTTGGTGACGATGACGGTCGAGCCGGTTTCGGCTATCAGGAAGTTCGCGCCGGTGATGCCGACATCGGCATCGAAGAAGCGCTGCCGCAACACGCTGCGCGCCTCGTCCAGCAGTTCACGCGGCTCCTCCAGAGAGCGGTTCGGATCAAACTGCGCGTGCGATTCCTTGAAGGTCTCGATCACCTGGTCCTTCACCACATGGATCGCCGGGGCGATGATATGGCTGGGCGTTTCGTGGCGCAGCTGGATGATGTATTCGCCGAGGTCCGTTTCCACCGGTTCGATTTCGTTCGCTTCAAGAAATTCGTTCAGCCCGATTTCCTCGGCGATCATCGACTTGCCCTTGGTCACGGTCTTCGCGTCGACCGACCGGCAGATATCCAGCACGATCTGCCGCGCGTCCCCGGCGGTCGCCGCCCAGTGCACCACGCCACCCGAGGCAATGACATTCTCTTCAAATTTCTCCAGATAGAAATCCAGGTTTTCAAGCGTGTGGTTTTTGATATCTCGGGCCTGATCGCGCAGCGCCTCGAATTCCAGCAGCCGCCCGGCGGCGGAAGCGCGATTGGCGACGAAGCCGGATTCCATCTTGCCCAGCGCTGACTGCAGCGGCGCATTGGCCAGCGCATCGCGAGCATTCTGCGAAAACTGCCTTGTCGTCGATTCCATCAGTCCTGCCCTTCGCCGATGGCAGGGTCATCCGTCATGCCCGCCAGCACTTCCGCAACATGCCGCACCCGGACCTTCGACCCGACGCGCGACAGCTTGCCGGCCATATTCATCAGGCAGCCGAGGTCCCCCGCCAGCAGCATGTCCGCGCCGGTCATGTCGATATCGGTCGCTTTGTTACCGACCATGCTGTTGGAAATATCGGGATACTTCACACAGAACGATCCGCCGAACCCGCAGCATCGCTCCGCCCCCGGCAGTTCCACCAGCGACAGGCCATCGACCTTTTGCAGCAGCGCGCGGGGCTGCGCCTTGATCCCCAGTTCGCGCAAGCCGGAACAGGAATCGTGATAAGTCACGACGCCCTCACAGGCGGCGTCCACATCCTGCACGCCCCGGATATCGACCAGGAAGGAAACCAGTTCATGCATGCGGCCGGACAGGTCGCGCGCCCGCGCCGCCATGGCCGGGTCATCGGCAAACAATTCCGGATAGTGTTTCACGATCATCCCGGCGCAGGAGCCGGACGGGGCGACCACATAATCGAAGCCTTCGAACGCGTCGATCACCTGCGCCGCGATGGCTCGCGCATCGGCCCGGTCGCCGCTGTTGAAGGCCGGCTGACCGCAACATGTCTGTAGTTCCGGCACCACGACCATGCAACCAGCGCGTTCCAGCAGCGTCACGGCGGCGAATCCGACGCTGGGCCGGAACAGGTCGACCAGACAGGTGACGAACAGGGCAACGTTCGGTTGGTCCGGGGAAGGTGTCTCCACTGTCAACTTCCCGTCATCCGTTCGGCCGCCATGCGGGGCAGCAGCAGGAAATAGGCACCCTGGCTTTTCATGCGTCCGGCGAAGGACAGCGCCTCGGCGCCATAACCCCAGAAGAAATCGCCCCGGATCGGACCCCGAATGGCGCTGCCCGTATCCTGCGCGATCATCAGCCGGCGAAGAGGCTTCGCCAAATCATTTGGCCAGTTCGTGTCGAGCCATACCGGTACGCCATAGGGGACAAATCGCGGATCAACCGCCATGCTGCGGCGGGGCGTCAGGGCCACGCCCGCCGCCCCAATCGGTCCGTCGCCATCGATTTCACGGAAGAAGATATAACGCGGGTTGACCGCCAGCAGCGACGCCGCCTGCTCGGGATTGGTTTCGATCCAGCGCCGGATATCGTTCCAGGATGCCCCGCCCGGCGGCAATGCGCCGCGATCGATCAGTTCGCGGCCGATCGACCGGTAAGGCAGCCCGTTGTTGCCGGCATAGCCGATCCGCACGACCTTGCCGTCGGGCAGGATCACACGACCCGATCCCTGCACATGCAGCACGAAGGCATCGATGGTGTCATCGACCCAGATCAGCTCCTGCAACTTGCCGGACAGGGCGCCGCCATCGATTTCGCCGCGCGCGAAATAGGGCTCCAGTCTGCCGTCCTGGACCCGCCCGATAACCCGCTTGCCGGCCAGCGACGGATCGAATTTCGACAGGTCAACGGTGACATGGTCATCCGGCAGCCGGTACAGCGGCACAGTATACGGCCCGCCCGGTTGCCGGGCGCCGCGCAGTTCGGCTTCGAAATACCCGGTGAACAGACCGGTGGTCTTGTCGCCATTGGTGACACGGAACGGGCGGAACCAGTTCTCGAAAAATGCGCGCACCGCGGCGTCATCGGCGAAATCGAGCGCCAGTGCGGCCTGGCAGGGGGCCGCCCAGTCCGATGCCGTCACGGTGACAGGCGGCGCGGATTCGATGCGCCCCGATTTCGGTTTCAGGCATGATTTACGCAGGGCGACGAGCGCTTCCGCATGCCGGTCGGCCTGCCATCCCGGCAGGGCGCTGAACGCCACCGGGGTCAGCGTAACAGTGTCAGGTTTTGGTGCCGGTGGTTTGGTACAGGCCACGACCAGAAAGCCGCATGCCGTTATGGCAAACAGGAACCGGGCCAGAATACGCGGGACGGGGGCCACCTTGGACATGACCCCGCACTCAGGAAGGGCTGCGGGTGGCGACCAGTTTCCAGTTTGGATCGCGCGAGCGCGTATCGCGGGAGAAGGTCCAGATATCCGTGACGGTAATCACCGAAGTCTTGTCGCCATCGACAACCATGTCATCCGCATCCAGCGTCGCATTAATCTGGTCGCTGACAAACTTGACCGTCACATAAGCGATCGAGCCCTTCATTTCCGCTTCCAGCAGAACCGCTTCGTCAATACCGACGATGGTGGTTTCAAGACGGTGATTGGCGAGTTCGCGCTGGCGTATCGCGCCGGCAAAATCCTCATACACATCTTCGGACAGCAGGGTGTTCAGTGTCTTGCCGTCGCCGCTTGCGAAGGCGTTGATAACCATTTCGAACGCCGCCTGCGCCCCCTGCATAAAGGACGCTTCGTCGAAATCCCGGTCCGCGATCTTGATCTGCGCTATGCCCGCCGCCAGCGGTGTATCAGGCTCAACCTGGGTAATCGGCGCCTTCCGGCTGTCCGGCAGGGCGATGACATTGTCGGAGTCGCGTTCCGACTCCGTGTCGAGCGGCTTGAAAATATCCGCGCGCCGGTTCTCATGGCCGGTCCGTTTGCCCAGCACGCTGCGCAACCGATAGACCAGGAAGGCCGCCAGCATGGCGAACAAAATGATTTCAAACAGGCTGAAACTATTGCCCATAGGACGTTTCTCTCCAGTTCCGCCAGCGGGATCCTGATTATCCAGGCGCCTCGCGGTTGTCTGAGCGGGTCGGGAACCTTACGTTAGCACAAAGATTATCCGACAATGCCCAATGATACGTATCCTTGGGCGACCGGATAGCCTCACCACCCGGTTTAGATAGGGCTTCCGGCACAAAAGGGCAAGCATGGGGCTGATTCTTCTTATCGCATTCATTGCGACACCGATCATCGAAATTGCCCTGTTCATTCAGGCGGGGGAGCATTTCGGGCTGTGGCCGACGCTCGGTATCGTGATCCTGACCGCGATTGCCGGTACCTGGCTGTTGCGCTGGCAGGGCCTTGCGACCTGGACGCGGGCGACCCGCAGCCTGCAGAGCAACCAGTTTCCGATCGAGGAGGTATTCACCGGGTTATGCCTGGTACTGGCCGGCGCATTGTTGCTGACACCGGGATTCATGACCGATTTCATCGGTTTCGCGCTGTTCTTGCCACCGGTCCGCCGGGTGCTCGCAGGACTGCTGCGCCGCAGGCTGCAGCGGGGGCAGGGACCTTCGGTCTGGATTAATGGCGAGGCAATGGATTTTTCGCACCGAAAAAACAACCCGCCGAATAATGTTGTCGATGGCGAGTTTGAAGAAGTCGACCCTGAGGCGTCGCGCCTTTCCACCCTGAAGGATGATGACAGACCGCCCAATCCGAACAGTCCCTGGGCGGGAAAGTCGTGATCCTGATCCGCCACGGGCAGTCGGAATTCAACGTTGTATACGGCGAAACACGGCAGGATCCCGGAATAATCGATCCGGGCCTGACGGAACTGGGCCAGCGACAGGCCGCAGCAACTGCGAAGGCACTGGCCGGGAGCGGCGCGCATACGCTGCTCGCGAGCCCCTATCGCCGGGCCATACAGACGGCACAGATCGTCAGTGAGGCGCTGAATCTCCGCGTCACCATCGATCCGCTGATCGGCGAGCGCGCCGCGTTTACCTGCGACGAGGGCACGCCGGGATCGGAGCTGGCGACGATCTGGCCGGATCTGGATTTTGCCCATATCCCGGATATCTGGTGGCCGGCGATCGAGGAAAGCGAGGAAGCGCTGGATATACGGGGCCGATCCTTTCGCGACCGCATGCGCGGCCATCGCGAATGGGACGGCGTTGTGGTCGTGACCCATTGGGGCTTTATACGAACGCTCACCGGACACAAGGTCGGGAACTGTACCGCCGTCCGCTTCGATCCCCATACCGACCATCCCGGGGGCGGTACAGTTGTATCAATACCCGATGTATGATAGCTCCGCATCGCGTTGAAACGTATAACAGCATCAAGGAAAACGGTATGTCCGACACAGCCACCGGCGCGGAAGGCGCGGCGACATCGATTTCGATCGGAATAGCGCAACAATACGTCAAGGATCTTTCTTTCGAAAGCCCGGGGGCACCGCAGGTCTTTCTTGAACAGGCGAAGCAGCCGGACATCAATGTTAACTTCAATGTCGAAGCCAAGAATATCCGCGAGGAAATCTTCGAGGTTGTCCTGAATGTTGAAATCAATGCGACAGTCGAGGACAAGCCGGTTTTCATCGCCGAGCTGGCTTATGCCGGGCTGTGCCAGATAAAGGGTGGGTCACAGGAAACCACGCAGCAGGCGCTGATGATCGAAGTACCGCGCCAGCTTTTTCCGTTCGCCCGCTCGATTATCGCCAATACGATCCGCGATGGCGGTTTCCCGCCGCTGATGCTGAATCCCATCGATTTCAATCAGTTCTATCGCAATCATCAGCAGGGCGCAGCCGCAGCGGCCGACAGCGCCTGATCAGGTTTTCCAGATCGGGTCCTGGATTTTTTCCAGCAGGACGTCATGGGCCGCCTGTTCCGCCGGGCTTGCCGCGTGCGGGCGGGGCGCCCGTACCGGCCTTTCGGCGCGTTTCGATACAGTCCTGACAGTGCTCGCCTGCGCGGAAAGATCGAGGCCCGGTTCACGGGCCCCGATCAGGTCCACATAGACTGCGGCCAGCAGGTCCGAATCGAGCAGCGCGCCATGCAGCGTGCGCGAGGTATTGTCGACGCCGAAACGCCGACATAAATCATCGAGACTGGCGCCGGCGCCGGGGAAACGGCGTCGCGCAATCTGTACCGTATCGATGGCGCGGGACATCGGGATGGGCGCAAAACCAAGCCGCTCCAACTCCGCATTGATGAACTTTATGTCGAAACCGGCATTGTGGATGACCAGCTTGTCATCACCGATAAAGGCCAGGAATTCATCGACGATTCCGGCGAAGGTCGGGTGGTCGCTCAGGAACGCTTCTGATAACCCGTGAATCCGGAACGATTCCGCCGGAACGTCCCGTTCGGGATTGACATACTGGTGATAGGTCTCACCCGTCGGCATGTGGTCCATCAGCTCGATACAGCCGATTTCGACGATCCGGTCACCGCTTGCCGGGTCGAGGCCGGTTGTTTCAGTATCGAGGACGACTTCGCGCATAGTACCGGGTGGCTTTCCAACGGGGTTGCGGGGCGAGGGGCCAGTGTCGTGGCTTGCGCCGAGACAACAGTCTGACGGCGTCTTTCAGGGCGCGCAAGGTTACATAACGCCCCAGACCGGTTTCAGCGACGAATTCGGCGCGGCGGCGTTTCTCGCCGTTGGGCAATTGCAGTTTACGGATATTTTCCAGCCGCTCTAGCGTCATGCCGGGGCGTCGCATCACCCGGCCCTGCTGGATCATCGCTGGCGCGGAAACCAGGATCACCGAGTCGCACCGGTCCGCGCCACCGGTTTCATACAGCAGCGGCACGTCAAGAACGACCATCCGCTCTCCGCGCAGGGCGGCCCGGCGCAGGAACCGGTCGCGGTCGCGACCGACCAGCGGATGCAGGATTCGTTCCAGCCGCCGCAGTGCTTCGGGGTTGCCAAAAACGCTTTTGCCCAGCGTCACGCGATCAATGGCGCCGTCCTTCACCACACCGGGGAAGGCGGCATCCACCGGTGCGACCGCATCGCCGCCGCGTGCCATAAGCCTGTGGACAATCGCATCGGCGTCGCTGACCGGGATGCCCATGCGGCGCAGCATAGTTGCCGCGGTTGATTTGCCCATGCCGATAGAGCCGGTCAGGCCGATGACAATCATCCTTTCCCCAGCACAAAATTCCGCAGTTCCTCGGTCACTTCGGTTTTTACACCAAACCATGCCTCAAACCCCGGCCGGGCCTGATGCAACAGCATTCCGAGCCCATCGACGGTTTCATTGCCACGGGCCCGCGCCGCCGCCAGCAAATCGGTTTCGAGCGGGACATAGACGATATCGTTCACCACCGCCTTTTCGGACAGGGCAGCGAGATCGATTTCCAGTGGCGGCTGACCGGTCATGCCAAGCGATGTGGTGTTGACGAGCATCGTTGCGTCAGCCAGCACAGCCGCACGATGGGACCAGTCCGCTACGGTCAGTGGCCGGCCGAGATCCCTGGCCAGCGCGTCGGCGCGTTCCCGGGTTCGGTTCAGGACACGGATTTCCGTGACACCGGCATCGATCAGCGCAACGCAAACCGCGCGGGCAGCGCCCCCTGCGCCCAGCACCACCGCGACACCGCCGGCGTTCCAGCTGCTGTTCTGGCGAATATTTTCAACGAATCCAAAGGCATCGGTGTTGCTGCCATGAGGTTTGCCATTTTCATCGAAGACGATCGTGTTCACCGCACCGATCCGCCGGGCGTTGTCATCGATGGTGTCGCAGGCGGCATAGGCTGCCAGCTTGTGCGGCAGGGTTACGTTAAGGCCGCGAAAGCCGGCCGCGGCGAGACCCGCCAGTGCCATATCGAAATTTTCAGGTGCGATCGCAAGCGGCACGTAAGCACCGTCGATCTGATGCCGTTCGAGCCAGAAACCGTGTAACTGGGGGGAGCGGGAATGTGTGATCGGCCAGCCGATCACACCTGCCAGCTTCGCCTTGCCTGTCAGTATCATTTTTTTACAACGCCATGATTTGAGAAAAACTCGAGGACCGCCAGAAGCGGCAGACCCAGGATAGTAAAAAAATCACCTTCAATACGGGCAAAGAGCTGCGCACCGAGACCTTCCAGCTGATAGGCACCGACGGAGCGGCAGGCATCCTCACCGACCGCGTCAACATAAGCCTCGAGGAATTCGTCGCTGAAAGGGCGCATCGTCATGTGCGCACTTTCCAGGTGCCGCCACAGGCATTCGCCGTCGCGAACCACGCAGACGGCCGCGAACAATTCATGCATTCGCCCGCGCAGCGCCTGCAAATGAGCGCGAGCGTGATCCCGGTCCACCGGTTTATCGAACCAGACGCCGCCACATTGCAACATCTGGTCGGCACCGATGACGAGCCTTCCGGGAAAACGGGTGGATACGTGTTGCGCTTTCAGTTCCGCAAGGCGATGGGCGACATCCGCGACAGAATGCCCGGCGGCGCGCATTGATTCCTTGACCGAATCCTCGTCTATATCCGCCGGTTCCTGTTCGATACGAATGCCCGCATTGGTCAGAACCGCCGCGCGGGAACGGCTGGCCGACGCCAGGATGACCGCCGTGTCGGTTTCGAGCGCGTTACGGTTCATTGCGTCGGTCGGCTAGCAGTTGCATGATCGCGGCGGCGGATTCTTCGATGGACCGGCGCGTAACGTCAATGACCGGCCATTTGTTGTCGGTACAGAACCGGCGCGCCATCGTCACTTCCTGCCGGACGACCTCGGGGTCGATATAATCGGTCTCATGGTTTTCGGCGAGCAAATGCAGGCGATTCCGGCGAATCTGGACCAGACTTTCCACCTCCTTGGTCAGACCGACGATCAACGGGCCTTTTACCCGGTCCAGCGCAAACAGTTCCGCGGGCAGAGGAACATCGGGAACAATCGGGATATTGGCAGCGTTAATTCCGCGATTGGCCAGATACATGCAGGTCGGCGTCTTGGAACTGCGGGACACGCCGACAAGAATGACATCAGCATCCGCCATATCCCATGTCATCTGGCCATCATCATGGTTCAGGGCAAATGTCATGGCGTCGATACGATGGAAATATTCGGCGTCCAGTTCGTGCTGACGGCCGGGTAAACCACGGCTTTGCAGACCCAGGTAATTGGCCAGCGATGCAATTACAGGGTCGAGCACGGGGATGCACGGAATCTGCAGACGCCGGCATCCGTCATGCAAGTTGCGGCGCAGGGTTTCATTGACGATGGTGCACATGACAACACCAGGATTTTCCTCAATGTTTTTAAGCACTTTTTCGAGCTGGCCTGTCGTACGGATCAGGGTCCAGTTATGCTCTTCAGCTTCAACGCCTTCGAACTGTGCGAAGCAGGCGCGCGCGACACTGTGAATCGTCTCGCCCGTGGCATCTGAAACGAGGTGAAGATGGACGCGAATAATGATTACTCCCTGTCAGACCCGGCGGTGTGCCGATTGGGGATAAAACCTGAATTCCGATAGCCAGCGGAGTTTAGGCAGGTTGACACGAAAACGATACATACCGATGTCCCGTACGTATAACTATCAGCATACGGTTTTTGGAAACGGGATAAACCAATCGCAAACCAGTGGTATACATTTTATACACATGGGTGAATCACGTCGAAATACTCGGGTTGGAGAGGTTCGTACACAGGATAGGTCGAATTGACAGATAATCGGTGTGTAAGTATGGGAAAAAATTTAATCCCCGTTTTCCACACCACAACCTCCACTACATCTCTAAATAAATTGAAAAAATTAATGTAGTGAGGCCGGGTATAACTCTCAGTAAATTGAAATTGGAAATAGAGACGAATGGCCGACAAAAAACTGCTGCAGGTCCTGTCCGGTGAAACACTGGCGCAACCACCGGTCTGGCTGATGCGGCAGGCCGGCCGGTATTTGCCTGAATACCGAAAAGTCAGGGCTGAAGCGGGTTCTTTTCTGGACCTGTGTTACAATCCGGCCCTTGCTGTGGAAGTCACGATGCAACCCATCAGGCGATTTGGGTTTGATGCGGCTATATTGTTTTCAGATATTCTGGTGGTGCCGCACGGGCTGGGTCAGGATGTCTGGTTCGTGGAGAACGAAGGTCCGAAACTGACGCCGATCCGAGATACGGCATCGTTAAACAGGCTGAAACTGTCGAAAATGACAGCGCAACTGGCGCCGGTATACCAGACGGTCAGTGATCTGGCCGCTGCCTTACCGCGCGATGTGACGCTGATCGGGTTCTCCGGCGCGCCCTGGACGGTTGCGACCTATATGGTCGAAGGCGCCGGCAGTCGGGACTTTGCCAATATCAAGGGCTGGGCCTTCGCGGACCCTGTCGGATTTGCGGCGCTGATCGATATTCTGACCGAGGCCATTGCGCTGCATCTTTGCGCGCAGATCGAGGCCGGCGCAGAAGTGGTGCAACTATTTGACAGCTGGGCGGGGGTGTTGCCGGATACGGCGTTTCGACGGTGGATTATCGAGCCGACGCGGAAAATCGTTGCCCTGGTCCGGGCGAAATACCCGGATGTACCGATAATCGGGTTTCCGCGGGGTGCCGGGCTTTACTATCCCGAATACGCGGACGAGACCGGAGTGACCGCGGTCAGCCTGGATACGACGATACCGACAGGATGGGCGGCGAAAACTCTGCAACCAAAACTGCCGGTGCAGGGTAATCTCGATCCGATGATGCTGCTTGAAGGCGGGGAGTGTATGGTCGACGGGGTACGGCATATTCTGGATGACCTTACGGGCGGCCCATTCGTCTTTAATCTGGGTCATGGAATCATCAAGGAAACGCCACCGGCGCATGTTGAACATCTTGTTGGGCTGATCCGGGGAGATATTGGCAGATGAGCCAGAAAACCGCAGTGGTCCTGTTAAATCTGGGCGGGCCGGACAGCCTGGAAGCGGTCAAGCCGTTCCTGTTCAATCTGTTTAACGATCCGGCGATAATTGATCTGGCCGGCCCGCTTCGGTGGTTGCTGGCGAAGGTCATTTCCACGCGCCGCGCACCGGTCGCCCGCGAAATTTATGAACAGATCGGCGGGTCGTCTCCATTGCTTGAAAACACCAAGTCGCAGGCCAGGGCACTGGAGGAACAATTGAATGGTGCCGGGGAGGATGATGAGTTCCGTTGCTTTATCGCTATGCGATACTGGCACCCCATGGCGGCGGAGACGGTCGATGCAGTGAACGCCTATGCGCCGGATCGCGTCGTCTTGCTGCCGCTTTATCCGCAATTTTCCAGTACAACGTCGGGTTCGTCTTTCGGCGACTGGGAGCGGGCGGCGCAGAAGGGTGGGTTAACGGCGGAGACTCGTAAGGTTTGCTGTTATCCGCGAAATGCCGGTTTTGTTCGGTCGGTCGCGGGGCTTGTAAAGAAGGCGATTGATCAGGCTGGTTCAAACGGGACGGCGCCACGCGTGCTGTTCTCTGCGCATGGTTTGCCGAAGAAAATTGTCGATGCGGGCGATCCCTATCAGTGGCAGGTTGAACAGTCGGTAAAATCCATTGTTGCGGAAATCGACGACGACGGACTTGACTGGCTGGTTTGTTTTCAGAGCAGGGTCGGCAGTTTGGAATGGCTGCGTCCCTACACCGATGACGCCCTGAAACAGGCCGGTACAGACAAGGTCCCGGTGGTGATAGTCCCCGTTGCTTTCACGTCGGAGCATTCCGAAACTCTGGTGGAACTGGATATCGAATATCGCGAACTGGCCGAAGAATGCGGCGTGCCAGATTATGTCCGGGTAGATACGGTTCGCGCGGATGCCGTTTTTATTGATGAATTGTCCGGTCTCGTCCGAAACGCCGTGGGAGGTTCCGGGTGTCTGACTAGTGGCGAGGGCGGTAGAATCTGTCCGGATAATCTCGGGTATTGCCCGTTTTCGAAATAGGGTCGGATGGAAACGATAGCGGCATATTTCGACTGGATTAAGGCGCTCCATATTATCGCGGTTATCGCGTGGATGGCAGGGCTGCTGTATCTGCCGCGCCTGTTTGTTTATCACTGTCAGGCGGCGCCGGGGTCGGATAAATCCGAGACCTTCAAGGTTATGGAGCGACGGCTGTTGAGGGCCATCATGAATCCGGCAATGATTGTTGTCTGGATTACCGGCCCTTTGATGGCGTGGATCGGTGATTTCTGGCTATCACCGTGGTTTCTGACCAAATTTGTGTTTGTATTCGTTCTGTCCGGTGTCCATCACGCTTTCGGGCGCTGGCGCAAGGACTTTGAAACAGACCGGAATATTCGAAGCGAAACGTTTTATCGTATTGCCAATGAAGTACCAACAGTTGCAATGATTCTTGTTGTTGGACTGGTGGTCGTGAAACCTTTCTAGGGCATTGCGCGCTGTTGAAACAAATCGTTTAAAAAGTAGTACTTGTAATAGACGCGACGAGACCGTATTTAACCGTCAGGGCAACGCTCCGCCATGGAAAGTTGTCTGCGCTGGCGGTGCGCCGGCGATTAGTCTCAGAACAACAATCCGTACACTCCAAAAGACAGATCACATCAGTGTGGTCTAGACGCGTTTCAAGCGCTTGTGGCGGTTTTTCACCCGTTCTCCCTTCATCTGTGATGGCGATATGCAACTCCAGGAATTGAAAGAAAAGACTCCGGCAGCGCTTTTGGCGTTTGCGGAGGAACTCGAAATCGAGAATGCCAGCGTCCTGCGCAAGCAGGACATGATGTTTGCCATTCTCAAACAGCTGGCGACCAACGATGTCGCCATCTTCGGTGACGGTGTTATCGAAGTTCTTTCCGACGGGTTTGGATTTCTGCGATCTCCGGAATCGAACTATCTGCCGGGACCGGATGATATTTATGTCAGTCCGAACCAGATCCGGCGGTATGGTTTGCGTACAGGCGATACGGTCGATGGGCAAATCCGCGCGCCCAAGGATGGCGAGCGGTATTTTGCGCTTCTTACCGTCAACAAGATCAATTTCGACGATCCGGATACGGTCCGGCATCGGATCAACTTCGACAACCTGACACCGCTGTACCCCGAAGAGCGCCTGAAGCTCGAGCGGGATGATCCTGAAAACAAGGATATGTCGGCGCGGGTCATCGAACTGATTGCACCGCTTGGCAAGGGTCAGCGCGCGCTGATCGTCGCGCAGCCTCGAACCGGCAAGACCGTGATGCTGCAGAGCATAGCGGATGCGATTACGACGAATAACAAGGAAGTCTACCTGATTGTCCTGCTGATCGACGAGCGTCCGGAAGAAGTGACGGATATGCAGCGGTCCGTTCGCGGCGAGGTCGTGAGTTCGACCTTTGATGAACCAGCGCAGCGCCATGTTCAGGTGGCTGAAATGGTGATTCAGAAGGCAAAGCGGCTGGTTGAGCATAAGCGCGATGTTGTCATTCTGCTTGATTCCATCACGCGCCTGGCGCGGGCATACAATACGGTTGTGCCGAGCTCGGGAAAGGTTCTGACCGGTGGTGTTGATGCCAACGCGTTGCAGCGTCCGAAGCGGTTCTTTGGCGCCGCGCGTAATATCGAGGAAGGCGGTTCGCTGACCATTATCGCCACGGCGCTGATCGACACCGGCAGCCGGATGGACGAGGTCATTTTCGAAGAGTTCAAGGGTACCGGTAATTCGGAAATCGTTCTCGACCGGAAACTGTCTGACAAACGTGTCTTCCCGTCGATCGACATCACAAAGTCTGGTACGCGCAAGGAGGAACTCATTGTCGACAAGGCCGCGCTGGCCAAAATGTGGATGCTGCGGCGGATCCTCAACCCCATGGGCGTCAACGACAGCATGGAGTTTCTGCTGGAGAAGCTCAAACGGACGAAGAACAATTCAGATTTCTTCGATTCGATGAACCAGTAGCACCTATCACCGACCGTTTGATTCAAACGCGAAACGAATTTATCACCGATTTGTCGAAAATTGTTCCTGGACACCAGTGTGGTGTTTAGGGATATCGCCTAAGTTTGGTGTCCGGTCAGGCTGTTAGCACAACATGTATAAAGTTTCTGGTTAACCGGGCATGCAATAACTTCATATGAAGTTGGCGCTTTCTGCTGTGCGTCATACATAGTTCAGCGAGGGCGAGGCTGGATTTACGCCCGAGGTGGGACGACGGGGCTCCCCTTCCCGGTTAGGGAGATAATTAAGAAAAAGGGGCAATGCATTACGCATTACCCCTAATTGAACCTTGGATCAGTGGCTTTTAAGGCAGCAGAATCGTCGATCCCGTGGTCTTCCGGCTCTCCAGGTCACGATGCGATTGCGCCGCATCCTTCAGGGCGTAACGCTGGTTGATTTTGATCTTCAGACCCTTGGCGACGGCATCGAACAGTGCCGTGGAGCTTTCCTTCAG
>CAXBEC010000008.1:0-19066 GCA_963974145.1 uncultured Alphaproteobacteria bacterium
CGTTCAGCGCGCGCGGCTCCAGCACCGCGCCGGACAGGATATGGGCGCCGACTTCAGACGCCTTTTCCAGAACGCAGACCTCGACCTCACGTTCCTGCGCCGCCGCCAGTTGTTTCAGCCGTATCGCCGCTGACAGCCCGGCAGGTCCGGCGCCGACGATGACGACATCGTATTCCATGGATTCGCGTTCCATCGTTCCTATCCTCTTTTTTACTCCGCCAACGACCCGTGTACGGCCGACGCCCGTCATTCTCTATATCAAAGCCCTGAGGATTTGTAGACTATGTCGTAACGAAACAGTTATGTGACCCCTAATGCCGATGGAAACAATATCTGCCCTGGATGCATTGCGCTGGTCGATTGACATGGGCGCGGATGAAGCCGTGCTTGACGCGCCGGTCGACCGGTATGCCGAATCGGCGGCACAGCTTGCCGCGCGCCAGACATCCGCGCCGAATCCGGCATCACCTCCACATCAGCCGGATCGGCAGGCCAGGTCGCCGGAACCGGCCGCGCGGCAGACCTCGACAGCGCCACTGGCGCCCAGTCAGGGGGTGGTGGACAGCCGCAATGCCGCGGCAAAGGCGCAAAACCTGACGGAACTGCGCGCCGCGGTCGCGGCCTTCGAAGGCTGCGCGCTCAAACAGACCGCGACGAACATGGTGTTTGCCGACGGCAACCCGGAAGCCGACCTGATGATCATGGGCGAGGCCCCCGGCGCGGAGGAAGACCGGCAGGGCGTTCCCTTTGTCGGCGCCAGCGGGAAGTTGCTGGATCGTATGCTCGCAGCCATCGGCCGCGACCGCACCAGCACCTATATTTCCAATATCCTGTTCTGGCGACCGCCGGGCAACCGCAACCCGACGGATGCGGAAGTCGCCGTCTGCATGCCGTTTGTGGAGCGCCATATTGCGCTGGTCCGGCCAAAGGTGCTGGTCTTCGTCGGCGGCGCGTCCGCCAAGGCGCTGCTCGATCGCAAGGAAGGGATCATGCGCCTGCGCGGCAAATGGTATGAGTACGGCAACCCGGCACTAGAGGCGCCGATTCCGGCAATGGCAACGTTTCATCCCGCCTATCTGCTGCGCTCCCCCGGTCAAAAACGCGAAGTCTGGCGCGATTTACTGGCGGTAAAGGCCCGGCTGGCGGATGCTGGCGCTTAGATCCAGTCGGCATAGGCTCTCGATTGCTTGCGGGCTTGATAAATATCCATTAGGAAATATGGAACTATAAAAAAAGGGTGTGGGGCCGCTGCGAAATGCCTGCGTGCCAGTACTCCAAGGGGTGATATGACACGTTCAGGCGGTTGTTGGCAGTATGTTGCGGTGCTCGGGATCGGTCTGGCGACAGGCATTGCTGCTCCCGTTGCGGCGCAGAATTCTTACGCGCTGGAAACCGCATCGCTACCACGTGGCGGCGACGAACAGAATCCCGAAGCGACCGCGCCACGGGTTATCAACCTGGCCGATACCGCGCGCTATCGGAAAATTTTCCAGCTCCAGGAATCCGGGAAATGGTCTGCTGCGGATAAATACATTGCGCAGCTTTCCGATAAACTTCTGATGGGGCATGTGCTGTATCAGCGGTATATGCATCCGACGGCCTACCGGTCCAAATATGCAGAATTGAAGGGCTGGCTGGATAAATACGCGGATCATCCTGGCGCGCCGACGATTTACAATCTGGCGCTCCGCCGCAAGCCGGACAGTTGGAAAGCGCCGAAAAAACCGGTGTCGGTTTCCATCAAAGGCACAGGAATTGCCGGATCGCCTGGCAGCGATGCCAGGCGTCTGAGCCGCAAACAGTATAATGCGATCCGGCAGGCGACGAACCGGGTCAAGAGCCTTGTCCGGCGTGAACGACCGACGGCGGCGCTTAAACTGGTCGAATCGGAGCAGTTCCGGCGCATTCTGGACCCTGTCGGATTTGATGAGAACCTGGCGATTATCGCGCGCGGCTATTTTCATGCCGGCAAGGACGCCGAAGCGCTCGCGATTGCGGAGCGGGCGGCCGCGCGCTCCGGGGTGTCAGCACCCGATGCCCATTGGTGGGCCGGCCTTGCCGCCTGGCGGCTCAATGATTACGAGGCCGCGGCGACGCATTTTTCCGCATTGGCGGGAGACGAAAAGGGAGACGCCTGGGCGCGTTCCGCAGCGGCTTTCTGGGCATCGCGCGCGGCGCTGCAGGCCCGCAAGCCGGAAGCCGTGACGCCGATGTTGCGTATCGCCGCGCAATATCCGCAGACATTCTATGGCCTGCTCGCGATACAGGCGCTTGATGAAGCGGTACCGTTCAACTGGAACCTGCCGACGCTGGGCGCCGTTGAAATTGACCTGCTGCAGCATATTCCGTCGGCGAAACGGGCGCTTGCGCTGCTTGAAGTTGATCAGTCGGTTCGGGCAGAAAGTGAATTGAAACGCCTGACCGGTGCGCCGTCACCCGAACTGTCCCGGGTTCTCCTGGCGCTGGTCGGCAAGGCGAACTTGCCGGATGTATCACTCCGCCTCGGGTTCCGCATGCAGCGGAATCAGGGCGAAACATACGAGGCAGCCCTGTTCCCGGTGCCGGACTGGCAACCGCAGGGTGGTTACGCCCTCGACAAGGCGCTGCTGTTCGCCTTCATGCGGCAGGAATCCCGTTTTCGGGCCGACGCCAGAAGCAAGGCCGGCGCCAAGGGACTGATGCAGCTGATGCCGGCAACCGCCCGGTACATAGCCCGTGGCGACGAACGTTTCAGCGGCCGTCGCGACCTGTATGACCCGGAAACCAACATGTCGCTTGGCCAGAAATATATCCGGTACCTGATCGAAGACCCGTCAATCGGGGACAATCTGTTCTATATGACAACGGCTTATAATGCCGGCCCGGGCAACCTTCGGAAATGGCAGCGACAGGTGGATTACCAGGATGACCCGCTGCTGTTCATCGAAAGCATCCGGTCCCGGGAGACGCGCAATTTCATCGAACGCGTGTTGACGAATTTCTGGATTTACAGGCTGCGGCTCGGTCAGGACGTCCCGTCGCTGGAGGCCGCGGCAGCCGGTGAGTGGCCGGTTTATATTCCATTCGACGCTGCTACGGATCTGAGCCAGAATCATGCCAATTGACGAAACACGTCCCTTTCTGCCCGTCTCGATCGCAATTCTGACCGTATCCGACACCCGGACATTGGCGGACGACCGGTCAGGTGACACACTGGTAGAGCGCCTTCTACAGGCGGGGCATGTGCTGGCGGACCGGGTCATCGTGAAGGATGAAGCGTCACTGATCGAGACGCAGTTCCGCGCGTGGATCGACAACGCCGAAATCGACTGCGTAATTTCCACGGGCGGTACGGGTGTTACCGGCCGTGACGTAACCCCGGAGGCGCTTGACCGGGTCTGCGAAAAGAAGATTCAGGGCTTTGGCGAACTGTTCCGCTGGATCAGTTACCAGAAGATCGGCAGTTCGACGATTCAGAGCCGCGCCGATGCCGGGGTCGCGAAGGGCACCTATCTGTTTGTTCTGCCGGGATCGACCGGGGCCTGCCGCGATGGCTGGGACGATATCCTTGCAAATCAGCTCGACAACCGTTTTCGTCCCTGCAATTTCGTCGAGCTGATGCCCCGCCTGCAGGAGCGTTAGATCAACCGGCCCGGTTTATCTGCGGCGCGCCAGCGGCGCAGGGATTCGGCGTCATCGATGTCATGCAGTGTTTCGAGCAGATGATGACGCCGTCCGTGACCGAGCCTTTCCAGTGAATCAGACAGCGTGTATCCGGTCGACCAGCGAATACCTGTGAAGACATTCGTCGATTCCGGTCGCCGCAACCCGATCAGCCAATAGCCGCCATCAGCCGCCGGCCCGAATACCGCATCGTTCCGGCCCAGCGCCTTGAAGGCATCGGCGATGTGATGTGGAGTGATATCCGGAACGTCAGTACCGACCAGCACGACAGGCCCTGGTTCATGTGTCCGCATGGCGTGATGCATGCGCTGTCCCAGGTCACCATTGACCTGTGGTATGCGGCGCGGGTTTCGTGGCCATCTGGCGGGGCCGCCGGTCGCGGCAATGACGCAGTGCCAGCGCGGGTCGCCGGATAGCCGTCTGATCGCGCGGCCCAGCGCCCAGCGCTGAAACCGCCAGGCGGCAACAGGCCCCAGGTCAGCGGCAAGCCGCCGCTTGCCCCGGCCAAGGCGTGGCGCCCGTGCGAAAATGACCAGGGTTTTCTTCACCCGTAAATTCTGGCGATGACCCGTGGCGGCGTGCCCAGGAAGTACAGCATCAGGCAAAAGAGATTCCGCATCGGTCGCAGGAAATAACCATCGCGGCGGTAGCGTTCCGCGGAGGTAACAGCCTCCGGTTTCAGCGGCGACAGGTTGCGTCGACCAATCCGCCGGACCAGGGCCACGTCTTCCATCAGCGGAATTTCCTCGAATCCCCCGATCTGTAGGTAATGGTCGCTTGAAATCAGTAACGCCTGGTCGCCATAGGGGAGGCCGAGAATGCGCGCGCGCCACGCCACGATCCTGGCCATCAGGAAAGCTCGGAGGCTGTCGTCATCAAGCCGGAAGCGAAAATACCCCGCGCGGAGCCGGTTTTCCGGAACCTCGACAAATTCCCGGACGGCTTCGTGCCAGTTATCGTCTAGACGCGTATCAGCATGCAGGAACAGAAGCCATCGTCCGTTCGCCATCGCGGCGCCTGCGGCAAGCTGCTTGCCCCGACCCATTTCGGACTGCACGTGAATGGCGCCTGTTGCTTCCGCGATTTCCGACGTGGTGTCGCCAGATCCGCCATCGGCGAAAATAACCTCATGTACCAGGTCAATTGCTTCAAAGGATGCGAGCGGCGGCAGGCTGTTCCGCAGATGCGGCGCCGCATTCAGGGTAGGTATTATGATACTCAGTTCACCCATGAGAAGCGGTTATGCCGCAATGCGGCAAAAACGGCAATACAAGATTCATATTGATATGTTCCTTTTTTGTTCCATAATGGCTTTATGGAGTCAGAATTGCCGGATATTCCCCGCAAAGGCCGCGGGGCGGTCACCAATCGGACGCCGCGGTTCGAGGCGCAGGCAAGAGTGGCGATCGACGATGGTTGGGACGGGGATGGCGAGGCATTGCCGCCGTTGCGCACGACCTTGGGCGTGGACAAGGCGCGGCGGATCATCGCGACCAACGAATCACCGGATATTCCCTTCGACCGGTCGATAAATCCGTATCGTGGCTGCGAACACGGTTGCATCTACTGTTTCGCCCGGCCGACACATGCCTATTACGGCCTGTCGCCGGGAATCGATTTTGAAACGAAATTGTTCCAGAAACCGGATGCGCCGGCTTTGCTGGAACAGGAATTGCGGAAGCCGCGGTACCGGCCCGATGTCATCGTGCTCGGTGCCAATACTGATCCTTACCAGCCGATCGAAAGAGATCTCCGGCTGACGCGGCGCATTCTGCAGGTGCTGGCGGATTTCCGGCATCCGGTGGCGATTGTGACCAAATCGCCGCTGGTGCTGCGCGATCTGGATATTCTCGCGCCGATGGCCAAACAATCGCTCGCCATGGTGACGCTCTCGGTCACGACACTTGACCGGTCGCTGGCGCGGGTGATGGAACCACGTGCGGCGACGCCGGGGCGGCGGCTCTCGGCGATCCGGGCGCTTGGCGAAGCGGGCGTGCCGGCGGGTGTTCTTGCCGCGCCAATGATCCCGGCGCTGAACGATGCCGAATTGGAATCGATTCTCGCGGCAGCGGCAGAGGCCGGTGCGACCAGCGCGGGCTATACGCTGTTGCGGCTGCCGCTGGAAATCCGTGATCTGTTCGTGGAATGGCTGGAAGCGCATTTTCCGGACCGCGCAGCGCGGGTCATGTCGCTGGTCCGCGATACGCGCGGCGGTGCCGATTACGACTCCCGCTGGGGCGTGCGAACACGCGGTACCGGCGTGTATGCCGATCTGCTGGCCACCCGTTTCCGCCTCGCCCGGCGCAAGCTGGGTCTCGATAAACGGCGTTTTGACCTTGATACGGGGCGGTTCCGCCCGCCGCCTGCAAAAGGCGACCAGTTGCGCCTGCTCTAAAAATATTGTCCTCGTCCCGGCCTTGGTCCGGCGCCGGCGGCGCACCATATTTATTTCTTCGGGGCCGAAAGCAATCCCTTAAACATTCCGGTGCATGTATAAGGTCACCATGGAGGCAGGAGTAGAACTGACGGGGATTGCGGTCGTTGCCGGTGCAGCGACGCTTTGCGGTACGCTGATGACGCGCCTCGGCCAGCCGGCGATCGTCGGCTATATCCTTGCCGGCATCCTGCTGGGCCCTTCGGGACTGCAACTGATATCGGACCGGACCCAGGTCGGGGCGCTGGCGGAACTCGGCGTGCTGATGCTGCTGTATTTCGTCGGCATGGAACTGTCGCTGCGCAATTTCCGTCGCGCCTGGCGTATTGCGGTCTTCAGTGCGCTGATCCAGATCGGCGTCAGCGTGGGGCTGGTGCTGGCGATGACCCGGTTCTTCGATTGGCCTGCCTCGCACGCCGTGCTGTTCGGATTCGTGCTGGCGTTGAGCAGTACCGCCGTCGCGATCCGGATGCTGGATGAAATCGGTGAATTGCGGACCCGCGTCGGGCGGATCACGGTCGGTATCCTGGTCGCCCAGGACCTTGCGGTCGCGCCGATGCTGTTCGTCGTCGATGCTTTGGCCGGCGATAGCGACGCCTCGGCGGTTATCTTCAAGATTTCGCTGACCGTCGCCCTGCTTGTGGGCGCCACGATTTTCCTGAGCCGCAGCCGCCGGATCAACCTTCCCCTTGCGGCCGTGACCGCCGGCGGGATGGATCTGACGCCGGTGGCGGCGCTGACCTGGTGCTTCGCCTTTGCCGCCATCGCGGGCCTCATCGGATTGTCGCCGGCATTCGGCGCGTTTTTCGCCGGCCTGCTGGTGAGCAGCAGTCGCCAGCGCCTCATGGTCACTGAGTCGGCGCATCCTATCCAGAGCGTGCTGCTGATGGTGTTTTTCCTGTCGATCGGACTGCTGATTGATCTTGAATTCCTGTGGGAAAATATCTGGGCCGTTATCCTGGTATGGCTGTTCGTTGCCGGCTTCAAAACGATATTGAATACGATTGTCCTGCGGTTCATGGGCGAACCGGCGCAGCGCGCCTTTCTCGCCAGCCTTATTCTTGCACAGATCGGTGAATTCTCCTTTGTCATCGGCGGGGCAGCTATCGACCGCAATGTCATCGATTGGGAAGTCCACCGGATGATCGTCGCGGTGACCGTGCTGTCGCTGGTGACCAGCCCGTTATGGCTCAACACCGCCCGGCGCCTGCATCATCGCGCAGCCCAGCGGACCGTTGGCCTGCGCCAGTTGCTGCGGCTCATTTTCTTTCGGGAATGGCGGTTTACCCGAAGGGTCAGCGGCAGCGTAGCCGCGGCCTTCACAGGGCCACGGGGAATGACCCATCGCAGCGAGCCCGTAGACGAAGCCAAGCAGGCAGAAGCGGACAGTCCGACACCGCCGAAATGCGATGGTCAGGTGACGAAGAAGGCGGCGGAAACGGCAAAACTGAAGGGCGATGCCTGACTTTGCCCTGGAAGCAGCTGCGGGGGGGCTCGTCGCGGGCGTGGATGAGGCGGGCCGTGGCCCCTGGGCCGGGCCGGTTGTTGCCGGCGCTGCCATTCTCAATCCGGCGATCATGCCGGCGGAACTGCTCGGCAGACTCGATGATTCCAAAAAACTGGCGGCAAATGTTCGCGAACAGCTTTTCGATGGCCTGCAGGAACATGCGATAACAGCCGTCGGCATCGCCAGCGTAGCGGAAATCGATAGCCTCAATATCCTGGTCGCAACGATGCTGGCCATGTGCCGTGCCGTGGAGGCGTTGCCGGTTTCTCCAGATACGGCGCTGGTCGATGGCAATCGGGCACCGGCCTTGTCCTGTCGGGTCCGGACCGTTGTAAAGGGAGATTCCCGCTCGTCATCCATTGCGGCAGCGTCGATAGTCGCGAAGGTGACGCGGGACCGCATCATGGCCGGCCTGGCCGGGGATTTCCCGGGTTACGGATGGGAAACAAATCAGGGATATGGCACGGCGGCGCATCGCGATGGCCTCGACCGGCTTGGCGTCACCATCCACCACCGGCGAAGTTTCAAACCGATAGCGTCAAGAATCAAGTAAAACACCAGATATGGTAGTGGATTTACTAGGCAAAAAATGAGTATTGACGCGTAGAATCGCTTGAATCATGTTCCCCGCATGAAAAAGCACAATGAATCATCGCGTAAACTTCCGTTGAATCAAATTCTATTGGGTGACTGCATCGATCTGATGAACAGTCTTCCCGAAGAATCAGTGGATGTGGTCTTTGCTGACCCCCCCTATAACTTGCAATTGGCGGGCGATTTACATCGACCGAACAATTCCCGTGTCGACGGGGTTGAGGAGCAATGGGACAAGTTTGACAGCTTTGCGGCATACGATGGTTTTACGAAGGACTGGCTCACCGCGGCGCGGCGTATCCTGAAGAAGGACGGGACCCTTTGGGTCATCGGTAGCTATCACAACATCTACCGTGTCGGCTCTATCCTGCAGGACCTGTCCTACTGGTTCCTCAACGACATCGTCTGGGTCAAGACCAACCCGATGCCGAACTTCCGCGGCAAGCGGTTCACCAACGCGCATGAAACCATGCTCTGGTGTTCAAAGTCGAAGGATTCGCGCTACACCTTTAATTACGAAGCGATGAAGGCGCTGAATGAAGACCTCCAGATGCGCAGCGACTGGGTCATCCCGATCTGCACCGGAAATGAACGGCTGAAGGACGATAACGGCGACAAGGCGCACCCGACGCAAAAACCGGAATCCCTGCTGCATCGGGTGATCCTTGCCTCGACAAATCCGGGTGATGTGATCCTCGATCCGTTCTTCGGGACGGGTACGACAGGTGCAGTGGCGAAGCGACTGGGCCGCTGCTTTATCGGGCTGGAGCGGGAAGAGGCCTACGCGAAGGTGGCCAAAAGGCGGATTGCCGAAACACCGACGCCGGGCGATACGACGCTGCTCGAAACGCCGTCAAAGCGCCGGGAGCCGCGTATTCCGTTCGGCTGGCTGGTTGAACGCGGGTTACTTTCCGCCGGCGATGTCCTGACCAGTCCGTGCAAGCGATGGGCGGCGCGGGTCCGCGCGGACGGCTCGGTGGTCGCCTCCGATCATCGCGGCAATCATCGCGGTTCCATCCATCAGGTCGGTGCGGCGGTGCAGGGCGCGCCGAGTTGTAACGGCTGGACGTTCTGGTGTCTTAATGTGGAAGGCAAGCCCGTTGCCATCGACATGTTGCGCCAGAAACTTCGGGCGGAGCTGCATTAGCTTTCGCTGTTTGTATCTCTGACGTGGCGGACGACTTTCTTCATCAGGGTCGGCAGAGCCTGATCGCCCAGCCGGTCGATGGGGCACCACAGCATCGTATTTCCCGCTCCCCCATTGGCGGTGCCGGCCAGAACCGTCAGTTCGAGCCGGAAGTGCGTGAAGCCGTGCTCGACGATTCCGGGCAGCTGTTGCCACTCCGCGGCCGGCAGCGGGACTTCCTGTTGCGCCGCGTTGATATCGACGGTGCCATCCTCGCGCCATTCGGTTGATGGAAACTCCATCATGCCGCCGAGCAGGCCCTTTTCGGGCCGTCGCCGCAGTAACACCGCATCATCCGAATCCGTCAGCCAGAAGACGACGCCGCGGCGCAGCGGGCGCGCCTTTTTCGGGCTGCGGCGTGGCAGTTCGCCGGCGATATCGCGGCCGGCGCAGCTTTCCGACCAGGGGCAAATGAGGCATTGCGGGCTGCGCGGCGTGCAGATGGTGGCGCCCAGGTCCATGACCGCCTGCGCGTAATCGCCCGGCCGTTCCTCCGGCGTGAGTATATCCGCCAGCGCGTACAATTCTGCCTTGGCGTCAGGCAGCGGGGTCTGGACGCGGAACTGCCGTGCCATCACCCGTTCGACATTGCCGTCAACGACGGTTGCCCGGCGGTCAAAGGCGATGGAGGCGACTGCAGCAGCGGTATACCGGCCAATTCCAGGCAGGGTCAGCAATTCGGCTTCCGTATCCGGCAGGATACCATCCCGTTCGCCGGCGACCGCCTGGGCACAGCGATGCAGGTTTCGCGCCCGCGCGTAATATCCCAGTCCCTGCCAGGCATGCAGCACATCGTCCAGCTCCGCCGCCGCCAATGCCTTCATATCCGGCCAACGCGCAACGAATCGCCGAAAATAGGCGCCCACGGTGGCAACCGTGGTCTGTTGCAACATGATTTCCGATAGCCAGATGTGGTAAGGATTTGGGGTGTCGCCGGGCAATGCGCGCCAGGGCATGCTGCGTCGATGCCGGTCGTACCAGGCGAGGATCGCCGCTGGCCGGTCGCGGATGGCTTTGGTGTCCGAGGTATCGTTCGGCGCGGTCATAAGGCATACCTATATTGGATGAAGGCCGGTGGGAAGAACGTGAAGCAGCCAAAAACCATAAATACGAAAGTACCGGAACGCACGGGCCACCCCCGCCCGATTGCCGCGTCGCTGCCGAAACTGACGGCGAAGGCGATCGGCAAGCATGGTTTCAGCGAAGCGACGCTGATCACGGACTGGCCCGCGATTGTCGGCAATGACCTTGCCGTCGTATCGCAACCTGAAAAGCTGGCGTTTTCGCGGGGAGAGCGCATCGGCGGCGTGCTGCATATCCGCGTGCAGGGCGGAGTCGCAACGGAATTGCAGCACCTGGAACCGCTGATTGTGGAGCGGATCAACAGTCATTTCGGCTATGGCGCGGTCGCCCGGCTGCGGCTGTTGCATGCGCCCTTAAACCGGCCGCCCTCACGACGCCGGAAAGCTGAGGCGAAAGGCCGGGTGGATCCGGAACTGCAGGCCGGATTGCGCGAAGTCGTCGGCGCGGTGACGGATGACGAGTCACGCGCCGTACTGGAGCGGATCGGCATGGCTATATTGCAGCGGGAGGCCGGTCGAAAAGACTCCCGCTAACGCTGCTTCACAATCCCGTTGGCTTCCTTGATAGTGCCATAATTGCGCCTTTATACTTGCCTTCAACGCACGAAAAATCCTGAATGGGAGACAGACTTGACCCGATTCCTCGCCAGCCTGGCCGGTATTGCGACCCTGCTTTTTGTGATGTCGGCACAGGCCGAGCCGCCTTCCGCCGCGGAGGCATTGCAAGAGCGCTTTATTGGCGATCCGGATGCGCCTGTCGAAATAATCGAATATGCGTCGCTGACCTGCACGCATTGCCGTGACTTTCATCTCGATGTTCTGCCGGATCTGAAGAAGAATTACATCGATACCGGCAAGGTGAAGCTGATTTACCGGGATTTTCCCTTCGATCAACTGGGCCTGATGGCGTCGGTTCTGTCCCGTTGCGCGCCGCCGGCGCGGTATTTCCAGTTTATCGACGTGCTGTTCCAGAATCAGGAAAAATGGAGCCATGATTCCGATCCGGTCGGTGCGTTGACGCGAATCGGCAAGCTTGGCGGCTTGAGCGGCGAGGATTTCAAGGCTTGCCTGGACAACAAGGAACTCGTCGACGGCCTCTTGAAGGTCCGTTTAGCCGCCAATCAGCAGTATGACGTGAAATCCACCCCGACTTTTCTGATCGGCGATAAAAATCGCATTGTCGGTGCCCAGCCTTATGAGGTATTTGACGAGCTGTTGAAGAAACTTTCAGATTAGGTCTACGTGCATTTCAGCAAGCTCCAGTTAACGGGCTTCAAATCCTTCGTCGACCCCGCCGAGCTCCTGATCGAGCCCGGTATGACCGGTATTGTCGGGCCCAATGGCTGCGGCAAGTCGAATGTCGTGGAAGCGTTACGCTGGGTCATGGGCGAAACCTCTGCCAAGAGCATGCGCGGCGGCGAAATGGAAGACGTGATCTTCGGCGGCACGACGACCCGCCCCTCGCGGAATATCGCCGAAGTGCTGTTGCGCCTCGACAATTCGGATCGCGATGCGCCGGCTGCGTTTAACGAATTCGATGAAATCGACATCACCCGCAAGATCGAACGCGGCCATGGTTCGCAGTACAGGGTCAATGGCAAGGAAGTCCGCGCCCGTGATGTGCAATTGCTGTTCGCGGATATTGCCAGCGGGGCGCATTCGACGGCGATGGTCAGCCAGGGACGAATCGGCGCGCTGATCGGCTCGAAGCCGACCGAACGGCGCGTCCTGCTGGAGGAAGCGGCAGGTATCCGGGGGCTGCATTCCCGACGGCATGAAGCGGAATTACGGCTGCGCGCCGCCGAAACCAACCTGGAACGCCTGGATGATGTGATTGAGGCGCTGGACGGGCAGCTGGAAGCGCTTCGCCGGCAGGCGCGACAGGCCGTGCGGTATCGCCGGCTTTCGGAAAACATCCGTTACCACGAAGCCATCCTGCTGCATCTGCGCTGGACGGCGGCAACCCAGGCCGTGGATGCGGCGCGGGAATCGCTGCGTCTGACGGAGCAGGAAGTGGCTGTCCGGACTGAAGCGGCCGCGACTGCCGCGACACGGCAGGCGGAAATTGCCGCCAGATTGCCGGCGCTGCGCCAGTCTGAAACCGAAGCGGCGGCTGAACTGCAACGATTGTTGCTGGCGCGCGGGGAACTGGAGCGCGAAGAAGAACGGCTCATCCAGGCGCAGGGCGAAACGAAGCGGCGGCTGGAACAGGTGACGGCCGATATCGAACGGGAAGGCGTGCTGGCTGCGGATGCGGAGGCCGCGAATATACGGCTGACCGAAGAAGCGGCGCTGCTGGATGCGGCGCGGGACAGTGAAGCCACCTCCGAATCCGAAGCGCAGGCGGCGCTGGAACATGCCACGGCGCTTGTTGACGCCAAGGAAACCGAACGCAACAACCTGGTGGCGGAAACTGCGGAAGCGGAAGCGCGCCGGGTTACCCTGGAACGCCAGCGCGACCAGCTTTCCGAACGGATCGAACGGCTGAAACGGCGCGCCAACGAACTGGACGAGGAACGGATCGAGCTCGCCGACAATATCGCCGACGATGCGGCGTTGAACGAGATCGAGGCGTCGGTGAATACGGCGGAGGAACGTGTTGCAACGGCACGCGAGGCCGCGACAGCGGCGGAAGCGGCGCTGAAGGCCGCGCGGGACGCGGAAACCGAAGCACGTGACCATGCCCGCGCGTTCGACAAGGATTACGACCGGCTTGCCTCGGATATCCGGGCGTTGGCGGCACTGGTTGAGCCGGCGGAAGGTGATTTTTTTGCCCCGCTGATTGAAGCGATTACGGTGGAGCCGGGTTATGAATCGGCGCTCGGTATTGCGCTGGGCGAGGATATCGATGCGCCGGTGGAAACGGCGGCGCCGGTGCATTGGGCGGTGTTGCCGCCAATGGATATACTGCAGGATTTGCCGGAGGGGGTTGAACTGCTGTCCAGTTTCGCCCGCGCGCCGCAGGTCCTGCATCGCCGCCTGTCTCAGATCGGTGTTGTCCGCGACGATGCCCAGGGCAATGCGCTACACGCGTCGTTACGGCCGGGGCAACGTCTGGTGTCGAAAGACGGCGCATTATGGCGCTGGGACGGCTTCCGGATTGCCGCCGGCGCGCCGACGCCGGCCGCGACACGGCTGGGACAGCGGAATCGGCTGGTGGCACTGCGCGAACAGCATGAAGCCAAGGCACCGGAGCAGGAAATACGCCGCAAGGCCGTAGAAGCCGCTCAGGCCGCGCGGTCCGTTGCCGAAGCGACCGAACAGGAAACCCGCCGGGCCCAGAACTCTGCGTATGCGACGCTGAACGAGGCGCGCCAGCAGTTTGGTACGATGTCGAACGCCGCCGCCGCTGCCCGGTCGCGGCTGACGGCGCTGGCCGATACGGCGAACCAGACCAGTGTCGATCTGGAAGAAGCCGAATTACAATGGAAGGCAATCCGCCAGGCCGTGGACGGGCTCGAGGATCTCGCGGCAAAAAGGGCCAAGGCCGAGGTGCTGCGCGCGGAACTGGCGGAATTACGGGCGGAACAGTCGGAGCGGCGCAGCGCCTATGACCGGCTGAAACGCGAATCGCAAGACCGCATCGCCCGCCGCCGCGTTGTCGCTGAGGAAATCGAGGTCTGGCGCGGCCGGTTGGACGGCACGGCAGCACGGCTTGCAGACCTGGAAGAGCGCCGGAGTGCTGCCGAAAAAACACGAGACGATCTGGCGATGCGGCCGGACGCGATTGCCGAACAGCGCAACGTGCTGCTGGGCAGCATTTCCGAATCAGAAGAGCGTCGTGGTGCCGCGGCCGACAGGCTGGCGGCGGGCGAGACGGCGCAGACAGAGGCGGATCGTGCCTTGCGTGCCGCCGAAACCGGGCTGGCGGAATGCCGTGAACAGCGCGTGCGTAACGAAGCGCAGGTCGAACAGGCGGTCAGTGACCAGACAGTGGTCCGGGAACGGATCGCCGAACGCCTCAGCTGTACGCCGGGGGCGATCCTGCGCGAAGCCAATATTGAAGCGGATTCGGCGCTGCCCGACCCGGACGAGGTAGAAACGAAGCTGGATCGGTTCACGCGGGAACGCGACAATATGGGCCCGGTAAACCTGCGTGCGGAGCTGGAGGCCGAAGAACTGGAAGTCCAGATCGCCTCCATGCGCAGCGAACGCGAAGACCTGCTGGCCGCAATCGGGCGGCTGCGCCAGGGTATTTCGCAACTGAACCGGGAGGGGCGCGAGCGTCTGCTGACGGCTTTCGAGACAGTGAACGGCCATTTCCAGGAACTGTTCGTCAAGCTGTTCGGCGGCGGCAAGGCCTATCTGGAACTGACCGAAGCCGAAGATCCGTTGCAGTCGGGCCTCGAAATCATGGCGAGTCCGCCGGGAAAGAAGCTGCAGGTAATGTCGCTTCTGTCCGGCGGTGAGCAGGCATTGACGGCGATATCGCTGCTGTTTGCGGTGTTTCTGACGAACCCGGCACCGATCTGCGTGCTGGACGAAGTCGATGCGCCGCTCGACGACGCCAATGTCGATCGCTTCTGCCTGTTGCTGGATGAAATCGCGTCACACAGCGATACGCGGTTCCTGGTGATCACGCATCATCGAATCACCATGGCCCGGATGGATCGGCTGTTCGGCGTGACAATGGGTGAACGGGGCGTGAGCCAGCTTGTCTCCGTGGATTTGCAGGGCGCGCAGGCGCTTCGTGCAATCGCATGACGGCCTGTTTGAAAGGCGCGGTTTTCTGCGGCTTTTGGACGCATGCGAGCGGGCCATTGCGTCTTGACTTCGACTTTTACCGCCAGTATGGTGCGCCCGTTTTCAGCATGGCCGATGGCCTTCGGGACAGGGATTGACCCATGACCGAGGATCCAAAACGGGCGTCGCTGGAAAATCTGGAAGCACGTTTGAGTGCCGCAAGAAAACAGCACGACGAAGCCGTCGGGGGGAGATCGGGTAAGGGCAGGAAGAAAAACGACCAGAACGGGCTTGGGTTCGCGATGCGAATCGGTACGGATCTGGTGGCGGCTCTGGTCGTCGGTGTTGGCATCGGCGTTCTTCTTGATTACTGGCTCGATACAAAACCCTGGTTTTTGATTGTGTTTTTCCTGCTTGGCGCTGCCGCGGGCTTTTTGAATATTTTCCGTCTGGTCAGCGGATACGGCCTTGCGGCCGGATACAAGAAGACCGACGATGACGATGGAATTGAAGACCCCAAGGGTTCGAAGGACGGAAAATGAGCGGAACGAAAAACGGCGGAGTTGAATAGTGGCAAGTCCGTTACAACAGTTCGAAATTCATCCGATCATTCCTCTGAATGCCGGCGGTGTGGATATCTCGTTTACCAATTCATCGCTATACATGGTCGCGACCGTTGTCCTGTGCGCCGGGTTCGTGCTGCTGGGTACGCGGCGCAGCGCGGTGGTGCCGGGGCGTTTGCAGGCGGCCGTCGAGATTTCATACGAATTCATCGCCAACCTGTTGCGCGACACTGTCGGCAGCCAGGGGCGCAGTTACTTCCCCTTCGTCTTCACGCTGTTCATGTTCGTGCTGATCGGCAATCTGCTGGGCATGACGCCTTACAGCTTTACGTTCACCAGTCATATCATCGTGACCTTTGCGATGGCGGCGGTGGTCTTCATCGGCGTCACGATTCTGGGTTTCGCAAAGCACGGAATGCATTTCTTCAGTTTCTTCGTGCCGCCAGGCACGCCGCTGCCGTTGTATCCGCTGCTGATCCCGATTGAGGTGATTTCCTATCTGTCACGACCAATCAGTCTTTCGGTGCGTCTGTTCGCCAATATGCTGGCCGGACATACGCTGTTGAAGGTTATCGCCGGGTTCATCGGGCTGCTGGGCGCCGCCGGTGTTGTGCCGCTTGTTTTTGTGGTTGCGCTGACCGGATTGGAAATCCTGATCGCCTTCCTGCAGGCCTATGTCTTCGCGATCCTGACCTGCCTGTATATCAACGACGCGCTGCATCTGCACTGATCGGTGCGCTTTCCGTAAATCGAATTTCAACACGACTTTGAAAAAAGGAAACTGACCATGGACATTGAAGCTGCGAAACTTATTGGTGCCGGCCTCGCCGTTATCGGCATGATCGGTTCCGGTATCGGTATCGGCAACGTGTTCTCCTCCTTCATCCTCGCGGTTGGCCGGAACCCGGCGGCGCGTGGTGAAGTGTTCACGATGACGATGCTGGGCTTTGCCCTCGTTGAAGCTATCGCACTGTTCGCGCTGGTTATCGCACTGCTTATCCTGTTCGGTTAAGTCAGTACGTCCCGTAGCGTTTCACCTGATCCAGCGGAGCACTCATGCCGCAACTTGATCCGTCAGTCTTTGCCACCCAGCTTTTCTGGCTGGCACTGACTTTTATCCCGCTCTACCTCATTCTCTGGAAGGTAGCGTTGCCGCGTATTACCGATATACGGGCGACGCGGCGTGAACGGATCGAGGACGATCTGGAAAAGGCCGAAACGCTGCGTGCGGAAGCTGAAGCCGCGCTGGCGGAATACGAGGCGGCTATTGCAACGGCAACCGCCAAAGCGCAGACAGCCATTCGTGATGCGGCCCATGAATTGGCCGAAGAAGCGACACGGCAACGCGAAGCGCTTGCCGAGCGGCTGGCGGAAGAAACCGCCGAAGCAGAGCAGCGGATCGCCGAGGAAACACAGCGCGTTGTTGCGGATATCGGCAGCATGGCGGCGGATCTGGCGCAGATGGCGGCAGGCCGCCTGACTTCTGAACCGGTCAGTCAGGATGAAGCGAATGCCGCAGTGGAAGCGGTGATGCAGGGCGGTCGCTAATGGAACTTCTGAATGATCCGACCTTCTGGGTCGCTGTCGCGTTCGTTATCTTTGTCGTGCTGGTGTTCAAGCCGGGCAAGAATGCGATTGGCGGCGCCCTCGACGAAAAGATCGCCCAGATCCGCAACGAGGTGGATGAAGCGCAGCGCCTGCGGGAGGAAGCCCAGGCCTCGCTTGCGGCCTATCAGCGGCAGCAACGGGACGCGGCGCAGGAAGCAGAAGCGCTGATGGCCCGTGCCCAGGCGGAAATCGACTCCCACCGCAAGCAGGCCGCGGCGCAATTGAAGACGGTGCTGGAACGCCAGGAAAGTTTGGCGCGCGAGAAGATCGCCCAGGCGGAAGCCGCCGCGGTACTGGCAGTACAGCGTCGCGCGGTGGAAGTCGCGGTGTCCGCAACGGCGAATCTGCTGGAAGGCAAGCTGTCAGGCAGCGCCGGCGATGCGTTGATTGACGATGCGATCCGTGCCCTGCCGGAACGTCTGCATTAAGACGCCAGAGCCGGTTTGCGTAACGAATAAGCCGCCCGGGGGCGGCTTTTTTGTGCGGATATCGGAGCATTGCGATAGAATGCGCGCCGGCAGGACGATGCCGGGTTAGCCGAGGGACGCTTTGATGCCATTCGTGTCGCGCAATACACAGGGCGCAATCACCGGCGTGTTCGGCCGGCCGACTCCTGTCGCGCAGGAAGAACTGGATACATCGGATCCGGAACTTCGCGCATTTTTGCAGGGCCCGGGGGCGCGGCATGTTCGCAGCAAATTGTCGGCGAGCGATACCGAAATGTCCCGGATTATCGAGGATGTGATCGAAGTGCTGATTACGAAGAATATTATCAATTTCACCGATTTTCCGCGTGAAGCGCAGCAAAAACTGCTGCACCGCCGCGATTTGCGGCGCAATCTCTCGACGCTGACCAACCTGGTCGGCGACGAGGACGACATTATCGTCTGACGCGGACCGGTTGCAGTTTCTGAACAGGGAAAGGAAGTTTTAGTTATGCGGGAATATAAGATTGCGTCGATTCCAGGCGATGGGATCGGCCCGGAAGTCATTGGCGCCGGTCTGGAGGTACTCAACGTTCTGCAGGAACGTGCCGGCGATTTCCGTATCGAAGTCGCGCATTTCGATTGGGGCGCAGACCGGTATCGCCGGACCGGTGCCATGATGCCCGAAGACGGTCTGGACCAGATCCGGGATTTCGACGCGATCTATTTCGGCTCGGCCGGTGACCCGGAAGTGCCGGACCATATTACGCTCTGGGGTCTGCGGCTGGCGATTTGCCAGGGCTTCGACCAATACGCCAATGTGCGTCCGGCGCGGGTATTGCCCGGCGTGTCCTGTCCGCTGGTCGGCTATGGTCCCGGTGATTTCGACTGGGTCATCGTGCGCGAGAATTCAGAGGGCGAATATGCCGGGGTTGGCGGGCGGGCGCATCGCGGCCATAACGAGGAAGTCGGCATGGATGTCGCGGTGTTCACGCGCACCGGTGTCGCGCGGATCATGCGTTTCGCCTTTGAACTGGCGCGCACACGTCCGCGCAAACTGCTGACCGTGGTAACGAAATCGAACGCGCAGCGCCATGGCATGGTGATGTGGGACGATATCTTTGCGGAAGTGAAGACCGAATACCCTGATGTCACGACCGACAAGATGCTGGTCGACGCAATGACCACGCGCATGGTTCTGAATCCCAAAAGCATTGATGTCGTGGTGGCCAGCAACCTGCATGCGGATGTGCTGAGCGACCTGGCCGCGGCTCTGTCAGGAAGCCTGGGTATTGCGCCGACCGCGAACCTGAACCCGGAA
>CAXBEC010000009.1:0-18947 GCA_963974145.1 uncultured Alphaproteobacteria bacterium
CATCATGAGCGCATGTTGCGGCGCAGACTGCAAAAGGCAATGTCGAATGCCTGATCCCGTAATGAGTCCGGCTTCGCAAGGGAAAGAAACTGCTCGGGCATCAGAGCCCCTGCAGAACGTGCCGAAAACGGCGCAGTTCGTCCCGCATGACAAGCCCATACTCCGCAGGGGTGGTAAAATTGTAAATGCCATGTCCGTGGACGTGGAAGATTACTTTCAGGTTCAGGCCTTCGCCAATAATATCTCCCGGGACTCATGGGATTCCCGCGAATGCCGTGTCGAAGCCAATACCGACCGGATTCTGGCGATATTCGATGATGCAGGGATCAAGGCGACCTTTTTTACGCTTGGCTGGGTTGCCGAGCGATATCCCCTGCTTGTCCGGCGGATCGTCGATCAGGGGCATGAACTGGCAAGCCATGGGCATGCCCATTTCAGGGCAGACGAACAAACACCGGATGCGTTTCGTGACGACATTTCACGAACCAAAAAGACGCTGGAGGATACCGGTGGAACCGCCGTTACGGGATACAGGGCGGCAACATTCTCCATTGGTGCCAAGAACCTGTGGAGCTTCGACGTCCTGCGCGAGGCGGGGTACGCGTACAGTTCAAGCGTTAATCCGATCCATCATGATTTTTACGGGATGCCCGATGCGCCCCGATTTGCGTTTCTGCCGGACGGGGAAGCCGGTTTAGAGGAATTCCCCATCACGACACTACGGCTCGGCAACAAGAACCTTCCCTGTGGCGGCGGCGGTTTTTTCCGACTGCTTCCGTATCCGGTATCACGCTGGGCAATGCGTCGCGTGAATCGTATGGATGGGCAACCCTGTATATTTTACTTCCATCCGTGGGAAGTCGATCCCGACCAGCCCCGTGTGCCGAACATTTCCGCAAAGACGCGGTTTCGCCACTACCTGAATCTGGGGCGGATGGAAACACGCCTCCGTGCCCTTACCAGGGATTTCGCCTGGGACCGTATGGACCGCGTCTTCGGCAAAGGTGACATGGGGCATCAATGAACTCGATATCCGGTAATCTGACGATCCAGTCGTTCTCGGATACCGATTCTGCCCGGTGGGACGCCTATATACTGGCCCATCCCGACGCGACATTCTTTCACCGGGCAGGCTGGGCTACGGTCATACAGAAAAGTTTCGGGCACCGCCCCCTGTACGCCTACGCCGCGCGTGGTGGCGAAATTTGCGGTGTTCTGCCCCTCATACACGTCAAAAGCGCCCTGTTCGGAAATCGCCTTGTTTCAACGCCGTTTTGCGTTCAGGGCGGCCCCCTAGCATCGGACGAGACCGTGCGCAACGCGCTGGACGACTACGCCATCACGCTGGCCGATCAGTTGGAAGTAGATTACCTGGAATACCGAAGTCAGGCAGTGACTCGCCCCGACTGGGCCTGCAAGGACGACCTGTATTTCACGTTCCGTCGTGAAATCGATCCGACCCCTGAAGGTAACCTGAAGGCAATTCCACGCAAGCAGCGGGCAGTTGTCCGCAAGGCTATCGACGCGCAACTCCTGTCCGATGAAATTGATGAAGGTCCAGACCGTTTCTATCACGCCTACGCAACCAGTGTCCGGGACCTGGGGACACCGGTATTTTCCAAAAACTATTGCCATCATCTAAAGGAAGCCTTTGGCGACGATTGCGAATACCTTGTCGTAGCGACATCAGACGGCAATCCCGTCAGCGGCGTCTTGCAGTTCTACTTCCGTGACGAGGTTCTGCCCTATTACGGTGGCGGCACGTCAGCGGCACGAAGCACGGGCGCCTATGGCTATATGTATTGGCGTTCGGCGTGCCGCGCGGCAGAAAAAGGGGTCAGGGTATTTGATTTCGGTCGCAGCAAGAAGGATACAGGCGCCTTTGCCTTCAAGAAAAACTGGGGTTTCGAGCCTACCCCCCTGTATTACGAATATCGTATGAAACCGGGCACCGAAATGCCGGATGTCAATCCGCTTAACCCGAAATACCGGTTGATGATTGATACATGGAAACGCCTTCCCCTGCCGATCGCCAACATGATTGGCCCGCGGCTGTTCGGCAGCCTCGGATAAATATCAGTTTATCCACCATGCAGGACATGCTTTTTCTCAGCCAGCGGCTGCCGTACCCGCCTAACAAGGGCGACAAGATACGGTCGTTTAATATTTTAAAGCATTTTGCCAGATCTTATCGGATTCACCTCGGCTGTTTTATCGACGACCCGGCCGACTGGGAGCATGTCCCGGCATTGCAGGAATACTGCGCCGATACCTGTATTCTTCCATTGAACAAGACCATGGCGAAAATTCGCTCGTTACAGGCGTTCCTGACCGGCGGGCCTTTAAACCTCCCTTATTTTCATAGCGCGGCGCTGGGGCGCTGGACAGATACGGTGCTGGCGGACATCAAGCCGCGAACGGCATTCGCTTTTTCGTCGCAGATGGCGCAATTCCTTCTGAACGCAGAGTTCCGGCCAGAACGCATCGTCATAGACTATTGCGACGTCGATTCAGATAAATGGCGGCAATACGCGCAATCCTGCACCTGGCCGATGAACTGGGTCTATCACCGTGAAGCCCGGACACTGCTGGAATATGATCGGATGGTCGCCCGTGCCATTGATTCAGGTACTTTCGTCGCCGACCAGGAAGTCTCCCTGTTCAACAGCCTGTCCCCCGATACGGCAGCCAAGATCCATGCTGTCGGTAATGGAATCGACACGGACTACTTCACGCCTGAAAACGATTACCCCCAACCCTACGCCGCCGGCGGCCCTGTTCTGATTTTCACTGGCGCCATGGATTACTGGCCCAATATCGATGCGGTCACCTGGTTTGCCGCGGAAATCTTCCCGGCGATCCGTAACGCAATCGAAGGCGCGCGATTCTATATCGTCGGCTCCAACCCGTCCGGCGAGGTTGAAAAACTGGCGCAGCAGGATGGTATTTTCGTCACCGGCCGCGTTCCCGATATGCGCCCCTACCTGCATCATGCGCAAGTGGCTGTGACGCCAATGCGCATCGCCCGCGGTGTACAGAACAAGGTTCTGGAGGCGATGGCCATGGGTAAGCCAACCGTCACGACGCCGACGGCCCTGGCGGGAATTGACGCCAAACCGGACCGCGACATCCTCGTCGCCGACGGCAATGAGGCATTCGTCAAACAGACGGTCTTTGCACTACAGAATGTGGCGTCCGCGACGATTGGTGCCAATGGCCGCGCGTTTGTTATTCGGGAATGCAGCTGGGAAACACGGCTGTCCGGATATGACTCCCTGTTTCAGTTGGGTGGAACAAGGGCGGATGCGGTTTAAGCTGCAGCTTCCGTCGCCCGGCATTCCCAGGCATAGGCAGATGCGATGATTTCCTGCAGATCGTCATGTTGCGGCGTCCAATTCAGGGTCTCGCGAATCCGCTTCGATTCCGCATAGATTTCTCCGATATCGCCGGGACGTCGCGGCCCGACCTCAACGGGAAAATCCTTGCCGCAAACCTGCCGCAATACATCCAGAACCTGTTTCACCGAATAGCCGCTTCCGTAACCACAATTCATGATGTTGCTGTCACCACCGGCCGTCAGATGCTCAAGCGCCGCAACATGCGCCCGCGCCAGATCCGTCACATGGATAAAGTCCCGTACGCCCGTACCGTCCGGGGTGTCGTAATCATCGCCAAAGACCGTAATCCGGTCCCGGGTCCCGCACGCCGTCTCGCAGGCAGCCTTTATCAGGTGAGTTGCGTTTGGCGTGCTCTGACCGCTGCGCCCGGCCGGGTCGGCGCCGGCAACGTTGAAGTAGCGCAACGCAATAAAGCGCAATTCCGTCGCCACAGAGACATCCTGCAGCATGTTTTCGGTCATGAGCTTGGATTTACCATAGGGCGACACGGGATCGAGCGGCGCCCCCTCATCAATCGGCAACCGGTCCGGATTGCCGTAAACGGCCGCCGTTGACGAAAAAATGAACTGCTTTATTCCGGCATCGGTCACGGCTTCCAGAAGGCTGCAGCTGGCGCTGGTATTGTTCCGGTAATACTTAAGGGGGTCCGCCACGGATTCGGGTACGACGGTCGATCCGGCAAAATGCATTACCGCCGAACAACCATAATCGCGCAGAATGCGTGTCATGCGCGCCAGATCGCTGACATCGGCCTCTATGAACGTCGCCGCATCAGGAACCAGTTCCCGACGGCCGGTTACCAGATTATCGACGACAATGATCCGCCGGCCGGTCTCCAGCAATGCAAGCCCAACATGGCTACCGATATAGCCTGCCCCACCCGTAACCAACACACACTCATCCGTCATACTGTTTCCATACTGAAAATTTTTCGTTTCCGATCCTGCCTCGCCGGTGACGGACCTCTATTTGCTGACCAGTTCCCCGTAAAGAGCTCGCGCATCCTCAATACTGCTGAACGGTTTACCTGTATCGAGAATCCCTTTCAAAACCTTCAACGCATCGCTCTTATTGCTGGATTGCGCCAGTGCCGATGCATAATGATATCCAATTTCGAGCTGATTGGGTGCCATTTCATTCGCTTCCTTAAGATACCCAAGGCCTTCTTCTACATTGCCCTTTCCGACGAGAAGCCAGCCAAGCGTATCCGCCACAGCCGGGGACTTGGGCGCCAGTTTGTAGGCCCGCTGTGCGAACTCCACAGCACGCGGGTCCGACGTTTCACCGTACAGCCACGCCAGATCATTCAGGAGCACAGCGTTTTCCGGAAAAGATTTCAGCAGCATTTCATTTTCACGAATAGCGCCCTGATAATCTTTATCCCGGATCAGCGCACTCGCATAGACGAAGCGGATAGTGGAATCATCCGGGTTCTTGCTGAGCCAGTCCCGAAGCAATTGCTGGCCTTCGTCAGCTTTTCCTGCCTGCGTCAAGCTCTGATAAAGGCGTGACAGGGTCTGATTCGACGGCTCCCGCTGCATTGCATTTTTATAGGCTTCGCTTGCCGCGACGAAGTCACCTTTCCGAACCTGGACACTTCCCTCCAGGTCATACCCATATCCCGCGTCCGGGTTTTCCTTAACCATTTTTTGTGCGCGTGCCAGCGCGGCATCCGGGTCACCTTTCCGGAGCAGGACGCCGATAATATCCTGACGTGCCGCACGATATCCGGGATTCAGCGCGACTGCTTTTTCAAACGCGGCAAGGGCCTGATCATATTCTTCCGACGCCGTCAGCATCCGGCCGAACCGGAATTGGGCCACGGCAGAATCCGGTGCGAGCTTGACCAACTGCCTGTATGTGGCGACCGCATTAACCGTCTGGCCGATCGCAAACTGCGCCTGAGCCTGCGCATCGAGCGCATCCACATTCTTGCTGTCGATCTGGACCAGTTCCCGTGCCTCGCTCAACGCACGTTGCCCTTCCTTCTGACGCAGGAATGCATTCACCAACGCCAGCCTTGGCTGCGTGGCTTTCGGGTTCTCTTTTATGGCTTTTTCCAGCCAGTCGATCCCACTCGCGGACTGGTTCTCAGAAAAGGCGATTTGCGACAAACGCATCATCACCTGGACATTTTTCGTATCGGTCGACAGAATTTTCTCATAGCGCTGTTTCGCGGATTTTACATCGCCACTGTTGCGCTCCAGTTCCGCCAGGTTCATCGAAGCCGGTGAAAACTCCGGCTGTATTGCCAGCGCCTTCTCGAAATGCTGCCGCGCCGTCGGAATATCTTTTTTATAAACGTAGATTGTGCCCAGAAAATTCTCGGGAATCGGACTGTCCGGCATACGCTCCTTCAGGACCAGCGCGGCAGACAAAGCCTTTTCAAAATCTTTCTGCCGAAGATGGGTCAGCACCAGAAGAAGGCTGGCTCGTGTTTCGTCCGGATCGCCGTCAACGATGGATTCAAAATCCTTAACCGCGGCGTCACTGTCGCCGCTGTTGAGGCGGCTTAATGCGAGCCGCGTTTTTATCGATGAATCGTCAGGTTCAAGTATCGCAATCTTTTCGAATACGGCGGTGGCATCGGTATTCCGACGCGCGGCGACATAGGCGGAACCCAGCAATGCCAGCAGACGAGTATCATCAGGGATCTCCTGGCTCATCGGTTCCAGAATTTCGATTGCCTTGTCTGGTTCCTGTTTCCGCAGGAAAATCCCCGCAAGAAGGCGCTTCCCCCGTACACTTCCCGGAACCTTGGCCAGATACGACTGGACAGCCGTTTGAGCCTGCTCATGTCGACCCTGGGCAAAATCAAGCGAAGCCTGGAGATATAACGCCGGCGGATACTGGGCCAACGCCCCCATTACGGGCTGAAGCACATCCGAAGCGGCTTCATATTTTTTCTCGCCCGCCAGAAGGGTTGCGTCGAGATAGCGGCCAATCGGATTTTCCGGTGCGATATTGAGCACCACGTCAACGTCCTCGCGGGCACGGGCCAGTTCCCGGCTCGCAATCAAAGCGCCTGCCCGCGCCAGATACGCCGGAACGTTATTTTCATTCAGGGAAACAGCCTTGCTGAAGGTCTCTATCGCAGTCGCATAATCCTTCCGGGACTGTAGCAGGCCCCCCTTGCGGATTAGGGCCATCGAGTTGTCAGGCTGGAGTTTCAGGGCATGGTCAATCTGCTCTTCCGCCTCATCCAGTTTGCCGCGGGCCTGAAGCACCTGACTGAAGGAAATCCGGACCAGTGCGGAGTCCGGAGACTCATTAACCGCTGCCGTCAGTGACTCTTCCGCCTCGTCCAGCTTTCGTAACGTTGCATATGCGCTGCCTCGCGCCGCAAGAATATTTGCTTTCAGCTCGCCAGTTTTACCGTCGGGAAGAATTTCGTCTATGATTTCCCGGTTTTTTCCCTGCAGGCTGTAAGCCTGAGCCAGCGCGACCAATATTTTTTCTTCAGCCATGCCGCGATCGCGGGCGGATTTCAGTTCCTTCTCCGCAGACGGGCCTTCCCGCCCCCGGATGTAGATGATGGCAAGCTCATAACGGGCCTGGGTATTGTCGGGATCGGCCAGAATAGCATTTTTCAGCTGAATAACGGCGGACTTTACGTCCCCCTTTTCCATATAGCTGCGTGCTTCTTCATAATACTCCGTCGATTCCGCGCTGACGGCAGCCAGCAGTACAGAATGTGGAACTGCAACCAGTGCCGCGGAAAGCGCCAAGACGGATAGTCCCTGGCGAACACGCTGCTTCGCAATACTGCCAAAACCCATCATATCGATTGTTTGACAATCAAGATGCCCGTTTCTGTCAATCATCATCATATCCGTTCGTTTGGAGACCAGTCAGATGCGCGACACGCACCGGCTTAGCTATCAGCTTTCAGGTTATGGTTCTTCATCAGATCGTAAAGTGTTGGGCGACTGACGTTGAGAACTTTCGCGGCTGTCGTCAGGTTTCCCTGAGCTGTCGCAAGTGCCAGCTTGACGACTTCGTATTCCGCCGCGTCACGCGCTTCGCGCAGCGTTGGAATGGCCTTTGCAGCGTCACGTATGTCGATATCTATATCGTCCACACCAATATATTTGCCATCCGCGAGGACAGTAGCGCGTTTTATCCGATTCTCAAGTTCCCGCACATTGCCCGGCCAATGATAGGCGGTTATCGCTGCCACCGCTTCCTTGGTAAAACCGCGAAAGGGCTTTTTCCGATTGCTGGAGAATTGCTGGAGGAAATAATTCGCCAATAGTACGGCATCGCCCTCACGCTCCCGCAAGGCCGGAATGTGAACGCCTACTTCTTCCAGACGGTAGAATAGGTCTTCCCGGAACTCTCCTGTCGTGATCATGTTCTCAAGGTCCTGATTCGTCGCCGAGACGACACGAACATCCAGTTCAATCTGGGACCTGCCGCCAATCCGTTCAATGACCCGCTCCTGCAGAAACCGCAGCAGTTTTGCCTGTAGCGGCAGAGGCATATCACCGATCTCGTCGAGCAGGAGCGTTCCGCCATTCGCCTGTTCAATTTTCCCGATGGTCTGTTTCACGGCACCGGTGAAGGACCCCTTCTCATGGCCGAAGAGTTCGCTTTCCAGCAGGTTTTCGGGAATAGCAGCGCAGTTTATCGCGATAAACGGATTACCTGCCCGCTCGCTGGCAGCATGCAGTGCACGCGCCAGAACCTCCTTGCCCGTACCGCTTTCTCCCATCAGCATGACTCTCACATCCGCCGCGGCAATCCGACGGATTGTTTCACATACTTTCAACATTTTGGGGCTCGACGTAATCAGTTCGTCAAACGGCGACTCCGTTGACTTTACACTCAAGCGGCGGTTTTCCTGTTCGAGCTCCTGCAGGCGCAAGGCCCGGTCGATAATCAGTTTCAGGACATCCACGTCCACCGGTTTCGGGTAAAAATCATAAGCGCCGAGACGGATTGCCTCGACCGCATTTTGCCGATCCTCGTTTCCGGAGGACACGATGACTTTTGTCTCGGGCCGGTCCGATAAAATGGATTCGAGTATGCCCAGCCCTTCCGTTGCGCCGTTCGGGTCGGGTGGGAGGCCAAGATCCAGAACAACAACATTTGGCTTCAGGGCACTCAATTGCTCCAACGCCGTATTCCGGTCTTCCGCAACATGCACGTCAAATTCATCCAGCGCCCAGCGCAACTGGCTGCGCAGGCCAGGGTCATCCTCGACCAGCAGAAGGCTCGGCGCCTGAGCTCCGGAATTCTGATTCTTTGTCACGCCACACCCAATCCTTCCTTTACGGGCAATACCACGCGCATAACGGTGCCTTGGCCCACTTCACTGTTTACTTCCAGCCTTCCACCCATTTCCCGAACCAGTTGCCGGGTTTGATACGCACCCAGACCATAGCCCGACGACTTCTGACTATCGAGCGGACGGAAAAGACCATCTTCGATGTAACTTGAATCCATACCGGGCCCGTCGTCTTCGACCTCAATAAATACCTCCCTGCCATGCACCCTCTGGCGCAACGAGACTACGCCATCTGTCCCGGCGGCCTCGATGGCATTTTGCAGCAGATGATCCAGCACCGAGGTCAGTCGCGACCGGTCCACCAGATGATCAATCGAATCTGGAATATCGACCAACATATCAGATTTCTGTTTACACCAGTTGGCGGCAACATCGTGCACGATGTTGGCCAGGGGCGCCATTTCCGGCGTCGGATCGTTCTCCGGTGCCGCTTCGGCTATCGGTTGCTGCACAGTCTTGAACCGCGCAAGCAGATCCGTCATTCGCGCAACGGAATTTCCAACCGTCGCAATCATATCTTTTTGAAATTCCGGATTGTCCCCGAATTTTTCAGCATTCTGAACCATTAGCGACATCTGGCTAACGACATTCTTGATATCATGAATGATAAAAGCAGAGCGGCGATTGAAATCATCAAGCCGGCGCGCGTCGGATAATTCGTTCATCGCCTGCTCTTCCGCAAGGTAGCTGGCGGCCTGGTTTCCCACGGTGCGCAACAGGTCATAATCCTCCCAGCCCAGTTCACGGCTGGCCCGCGGACTGCCCAGGACAAGAAACGCCTGCATCGTATCCCGGTAAATCAGCGGAACGATCAGCCAGACAGCGCGAGCTTCAACCAACCAGGCTGGTATTTCAGTATCGCGGTATCTCGACGGATCGCGACGGTATTCCTCAAGGTCCACGATCCAGTGAGTTTCCGACAGGAACCGGACCAGCGGGCTATCGACTGATTGCGCCGGCAGACGGTCGCCCAGTTGCATTGTAACCGACGGCAAAAAGGCGTTATCACCGTCTCTCAGAATCCAAAGCCCTCCGGCGCTGCAATCGACAATATCGCCGACCGACCTGACAATCCGTTCATGCAGCCCCGCCGGGCCCTCGGTCGACGTAATCGTCCGAATGAAGCGCAACCATTCTTCGCGGTAGTCATACTTGTAGCTGAAGAAATGCTTGCTGATCCAAACCTTGAATTTGGCGCGCATGGCAGCCGACGAAAAAATGATGAACAGGACCAGGACAGTGCTTGCCAGGAGTAAATTCTGAAGAACCCGTCCCCATTCGCCACCGATTTCACGTACGTAGAAACCAATTCCCGCCATGCCGATCAAATAAACGCCGCTGCCCATCAGCGCAGTCGTGTGGAATACGGCCGTGCGCGAAATATGGATATCAATGTCCCACAGTGTTGCGCGCGATACCGAGATGGCCAACAGCGGAACAATGATTGCGTTCACAAACCCCCGGCTGTTGAAAAACTCCTGATCCAGACGGCCGAAAAGGGCTCCGTCCGCATACAGGAAAAAGTCATAGATCAGGATGGTTCCAAGCCCGAAGCAGAAATACTTGATCGCCCAGCGGAACTTCATGCTGCTGTTCCGATAAAGGTTTTCAAGCGCCAGCAGACCAATGACAGCCAGCAGAACATGGCCGCCGCCAATGACTGTCGGCAGAACCCCTGCGACCGACGGCGGCAGAGGCAGAATACCCGAAAACGACTCCGCATAGAGCAAAACCAGGGAAACGCAGACCACAATAACAACTGCCAGCCGCGCAATCGGGCCACTATCCTCTATCCGCCGAAGGCCCATAAGCATTGCGAGCATCGTCAGCCATAACAGATTTCGGATAATTTCCGTGGCCGCGAGCACCCGGGGAAAGGCGCCAACCCATTGCACACCCACGACAATACCGGCCCATGCAACAGTGGCGGCACAACATGCCAGCAGCAGATATTTATACGAGCCGCCCGTCCGGCTGAGTCCAACCAGAACGGCGAGAAACAAAAATGCGCCAAAACAGGCCAGATAACTCAACAGCTGTATGTTGATGAACAGGTTGTCAGCCACAATTCAGCCTGATCTGCAAAATACGATCGATCCGGACTCGGACCCGGGAAACAGGTATTTCATTTGGATAAATCGCCAGGTTGCGTTGCGTAAAATCACGATGTTCCTGAAGAAACGGTAAATAAGATATTAATACATCACCCGATTGGGTGGTACGTGGAAAGCAGCATCCCCAGAAAGGCGAAAACTTAAAAATTTTATAGTTCAATTCGATACGTAGACTTTTGTCGCAGCGATCCGCCGGTCAATCTCGGCCACAATACCATTATACCGTGTGTCATTAATATCCCCGAACCGCCGTGCAAAGACCGCCGAGGACATATTTTCCGGTAAATCCGTGAATTTAGGGAAGAACAGATTTTCTACAGCATTACCCGCGAGGGTATTTTGAAGATGTCGTGCTGAGGATTCCGAACCCGTTGCAATTTCGGCGAACACCAATCCAGTCCGGTCGGCGCCCAGATCGACGAAACTGAAGCCGCTGCCGCCCTTGTTCGCATCAAGCAGTTCCTTGAACTCGCCAATCGCCATGGCAACGCCATGGTCCGAGACGACCTTCAGCCCCATCGAGATTATGAAATGCAGCAGCAGGTCATGGCGATTATTCAGTGTCAGGTTATTGGCCTTCGGTCGATGGTTTAAAAGGTTCCCGGTCCGGACGGGACCGGTTAGTTTTTCGAATCGCGAATCCCCGAAATAGATCGCCAGCGCCAGTAAAGCCGCCTGATTTTCCGCAACCGGATCGTTGAATCCCGACCGGTCGCGGACAAAGGTAAAATACGGAGCCATAACATTCGCCAGCGACACGCGGCGGCGTCCGCTGAATGCCGGCTCCATTTCGACCAGTTTGGTATAGTAAAGGCCAATGATTTCCCGGTCGCCCAGCAGCGCAACATCGTTCCGAACCGACTTGAGGCGACCGGAGAGAGCAACAAGCCTTTCCTTCAGGTCCGGCAACGGCGAAATCGCCACGTTTGCGGAATCGCGCTTGAATTGGACAGATTTGATGGAATCCAGAAGGCGCGTTCCCGTATCGTCGCCAAACGCAATATTGGCGCCGTACTGCAGCCCCGCCAGAACTGCCGGGCCGGGCAATCGAACCTTCCCCAGCGACGCTTCGGAAAGGCTGACGCCGGATGTGGATGGGTTTAATCCAAATCGCACGTTGATGAAATTGCGGAAAGCATTGCGGGGCAGTCGCATTGTCATCGCAATATCGAGGCCGCCGGATGATACGGTGGCATCGCCCGCCAGCCATGGCGCACCCCGATTCAGGAGAGCGAAAAGCCCATCCATATCTTTTTCGGCAATGACGATGTCTGTTTCAACCGTTGCGTTCAGCACCTGGTCAATTGCCCGCTGGGAAAACGCCTTGGCCCGCGACGCATCGGCGGGCGTCGCGGTCCGGGCGGACACAACATCCGGTTTATTCTCCGTAATAAAGAATGCGGATGCGCCCATTAAGGCAATGAAGATGATCGGGACGTAAATAAACAGGAACCGCAATACCGATTTCATACTGACCCCATGGAACTGTTCACCATTATCCCTGTAGTGGTATTATCGACTGTAATTTTTTTTGTATCATACTCTCAGCCGAACCGTCTTTATCGGCTGCTCGACGGTCCGAATGGACACCCAAGCGCCGACGACTGTCATGATGATCGGATTCATTATGACGTCAGTAGCAGGTTTAATAGATTGGCACTGAATTTGCGGGTAAATTACCGTAAGCGAACCGCCCAAACGGGATTTGCATTAAGCGGAGACACCAGTATTCATGGCATCACCAACACGTATTCTACCTGTCATCCTGTCGGGCGGTTCGGGGTCCCGTTTATGGCCCATGTCGCGGGCGCATTATCCCAAACAGCTTTTGGCTCTGACCGGCAACCGTACAATGCTGCAGGAAACCGCGTTGCGGGTTTCCGACCCGGAATATTTCGACGCGCCACTGGTCATCGCCAATAACGACCATCGTTTCATCGTCGCGGAGCAATTGCAAACGGCGGGAATTGATCCACTCGCCATTATCCTGGAGCCGGTTGGGCGCAGCACCGGTCCGGCTGCAGCTATTGCCGCCCTGGCGCTGCTGGACCGGTCACCGGACGCCGTTATGGCGCTGCTGCCCTCAGATCATGTTGTTGGGGATATCGACGGCTTCAGGACAGCCCTGGTCAGCGCAGCGGAAGCGGCAGCAGACGGAGACTTCGTCACGTTCGGGATAACGCCGGGCCACCCGGAAACGGGCTATGGCTACATCCGGCGCGGCGCCGCCATGGATGCGAATAGTGGCCTTTCCAGGGTCGCAGCCTTTGTCGAAAAGCCGGATTTGACGACGGCACAGGCCTATCTGGATTCGGGTGAATATCTCTGGAACAGCGGCATGTTTGTCTTTTCCGCCAAAGCCTATATCGACGAGCTGGAGCGTCTGAATCCCGCCATGATGGAAGCCTGCCGCAAGGCCTATGCGGCCAGCTTTTCGGATCTCGACTTCCTGCGCCTGGATGAGGAAACCTTTTCAGCCTGCCCCGCCGATTCCATCGACTATGCGGTCATGGAAAAAACCGACCGGGCGGCAGTCATTCCGGTGAACATCGGCTGGAACGACGTTGGCGGCTGGCCGGCGCTGTGGGACCTGGCCGAAAAGGACGCGGACGGCAATGCGTTGCTGGCGGATACCATGCTGGAAGATTCCCGCAACTGCTATTTCCGGGCCGATGACGGTCGGCTGATCGCGGCCATCGGACTGGACGACATGATTGTCGTCTCTACCGCCGACGCCCTGATGATCGCGCCACGCGACCGCGCCAGCGAGGCCAAGACGTTCGTCGACCGGCTGAACGCCGATGGCCGCAGCGAGGCACAGCATCACCGAAGGGTCTTCCGACCCTGGGGCGACTATAATGATATCGACGAGGATTCGCGCTTCCGGGTCAAGCGCATCATTGTAAAGCCTGGCGGTATCCTGTCCCTGCAGAAACATCAGCATCGCTCGGAGCATTGGGTCGTGGTCCGCGGGACCGGAACGGTAACGCGGGGTGAAGAAGTCAGCGAATTGCACGAAAACCAGTCGACATATATTCCCAAAGGGGTCGTTCACCGGCTGGAAAACAAGGGTGCCGAGCCGCTGCACCTGATCGAAGTTCAGGTCGGGGACTATGTCGGTGAAGACGATATCGTGCGTCTGGAGGATACCTACGGCCGAAACTGAATAATGGCCAGACAGCGAATCTTGCAACGGTAAAGATATCGGCACATCCATCCCCTGTTTGGGGGACTTGCTCCCGGGTCGGGCCACGCTATCAAACGAAATCTGGATAGCCCCAAAAACTGGAGCCTGGCAAAATGATTCCGACGCTCTCCGCTATTTCCAACGGTGTTCTGCACGATTTCCATGAGATGGGGGTCAGCTCCGCAGAAACCGGAACTTCCGCCAAATCAGACAATATCACGCCGGTCGAAAGCCGAATTTCCGCAGCTGATCGCGCCAGCCGTAATGGACATAAAGGCGGCGTTTTGTGGCTGACAGGCCTTTCAGGTTCCGGAAAATCCACACTGGCAATCGAACTGGAGCGGCGGCTGTTCAGTGCCGGATACAACACCTATGTGCTGGATGGCGACAATATACGTCACGGCCTGTCATCGAATCTGGGCTTTTCACCGGAAGACCGCACCGAGAACATTCGCCGGATCGGCGAAGTTGCCGCACTATTCGCCAATGCGGGCTTTATTGTAATTACCGCCTTCATCTCTCCCTACCGGGAAGACCGTGACCAGGCCCGTATGGCAGTCGGCGATAATTTCCACGAAATTTTCACAAAAGCGGACCTGTCGATTTGTGAATCGCGCGACCCCAAGGGGCTGTACGGAAAAGCGCGACGCGGCGAAATACCGGCGTTTACCGGCATTTCGGCGCCGTACGAAGAACCCGAAAACCCGGAATTCATCATCGATACCGCCGCCGCGGATATCGACGCCTCGGCCGCAAGCCTGACCGAGTTTGTCGCCGCAAAATTTACCCAGTGGATGACCTGACAGGTACGAAACCCGTTATTTTGGCCGAAACGCCATGACTTCCTGCTCGGTTTTCGTCCGGGTGTCACTGTCCAACTGGCCGCGAACCTTGTCCAGCAGCTTGCCGGCCTGTTCCTGCTGCTGAGTAACAGCGAGCATCAGCCAGTAATACGAACGCGCCAGATCCTTCTTCACACCTTCGCCAAGAAGGTTCATGCGGCCCAGCAGGAATTGCGCATCCCCATGCCCCTGCCTGGCGGCAACCAGAAAATGTGCTGCGGCTTTCTCCAGGTCCTTCTCGATCCCCTGCCCACGATAATAGAGGCGACCGAGGTCGTATTCCGCGGCGCCTAATCCTGCGGCGGCTGTCTCCGCAAACATTTGCGCCGCTTTCTCGTAATCCTGACGTACGCCTGCGCCAAAATAATACATATAGGCGAGGTTCCGTTTAGCCTTCAGATTGCCGTTCGCTGCCGCCTGATTGTAAAGGTCGAATGCGGTGTTGAGGTTTGCTCTAACACCCAATCCATCCTGGTACAGTCCGCCGAGGTTCCGCTGCGCCTTGTCGTTGCCCTGCTTGGCGGACTGGGCATACCACTCCACCGCATCGGAATAGCTCTGGCGGACGACTTTGCCTTCTTCGTAGTAGATGCCGACAACGCGCTGTGCTTCCGCATGCCCCTGGTTGGCGGCCTTCCGAAACAGTCCCAGCGCCGTTTCCGGATCGGCATCCATGCCGCTACCACCGTCATACATCAGGCCCAGCCTGTATTGCGCTTCCGCATCGCCGGCCTCGGCGAGTGGCTGCAATTCGGCCCGTGCCGTTTCATAGTCATCGCCCTCCAGTGCCTTGATCGCCGACGCCAGGTCAGCATGGGCCGCCGAAACGGAGAAAAGGAACAGAAAAACGGCAGGAAGCAAGCGTGGCATTGAAACCCTCGCAATAAGGTCAGTACGTTGATAACGCGATGCGAGTATGCCGTAGGCCAAGGCCCGGGCTCAACCGCATTCACGATCCTAGGAGCGGTATGGCTAATGATTGGTTAAAGCTTTGCCATGGCGTCCAGGGTTCTCACGCGCTATATCGATCAAAACCGGGGAGAAACACCATGTTACTGGACTGGACGGAAATCGATCAGCTCGTCACCAACGCGCTGAAGGAAGATATCGGGCGCGGCGACCTGACGACGGCCGTCGCCGTCCCCGCCGACACGCGCGGCACCTTTACCTTGCGGGCGCGCCACCCGCTGGTTGTCGCCGGCGTTGACATCGCCGCCTTCACGTTTCGCAAACTGGTGCCGGATTGCGACATCGAAACCTTCGCACAGGATGGGGCGCATGCGGAAACCGATGCGGCCATTGCCCGGGTCAGTGGCGCCGCCCCCGGCCTCCTGACGGCGGAACGCACGGCGTTGAACCTGATGCAGCTGCTGAGCGCCATCGCCACCCATGCCCGCGACTTCGTGCGTGAAATCGAGCACACAAAGGCCGTCATGGTCGATACCCGCAAGACCATCCCCGGCTACCGCAATCTTTCAAAATATGCCGCACAGCTCGGCGGGTTGCGGAATCACCGCATCCGGCTGGATGATGGCGTCCTGATCAAGGACAATCATATCAGCATGGCCGGCAGCGTCTCGAAGGCGCTGGACGGCGCCCGGCGCGGCGTGCCCCTGCTGACCAAGATCGAAGTCGAATGCGATACGCTGGACCAGGCGCGCGAGGCCATCGATGCTGGCGCGGACATGCTGCTGCTCGACAATATGAGCCTGGACCAGTTGCGTGAAGCCGTCGCTATGGCGGATGGTCGCGTACCGCTGGAAGCGTCGGGCGGCGTAACTCTCGCGACCGTCCGCGATATCGCGGAAACCGGCGTCGATTTCATATCATCCGGACGCATCACCCAGTCGCCGCCCGCTGTCGATATCGGGCTGGATGTGATCCTAGAGAACTAACCCGCAACGGCACCGTTTTTTCGCAGCGCAGCGATCCGATCCGCCGACACGCCCCAATCGGCCAGCGCTTCATCCGTGTGCTGACCGGGTACTGACGGCGGCCGCTGGATCTTGCCCGGCGTACGGCTGAACCGTGGCGCAGGACCGGGTTGAACCACCCCCGCATTGGTGACGAAGGTGTCGCGGGCCACATTATGCGGATGCGTCGGCGCCTCCGCGAGGCTCAGCACCGGCGCAAAACAGATATCGGTGCCTTCCATGATCGCGCACCACTCATCGCGGGTCTTGGTCAGAAAGACAGCGCCGATGCGTTCCTTCATTTCCGGCCATTTCGATTCATCCGTCTGTGCCGGCAGGTCTTCATCCACAAGACCCAGCGCGTCGAGCAGCATGGCGTAAAACTGCGGTTCGTTCGAACCGATACTGACGAACTTGCCGTCGCTGGTCTTGTAGACGTTGTAATGGTGCGAGCCGCCGTCAAGCCGGTTGACCCCGCGTTCATCGCGGTGGAAGCCGCCGGCGAAATAGCCGTAGCAGGCCGCCATCAGCGACGAAGCACCATCGATCATTGCCGCATCGACCACCTGTCCCTTGCCGGTACGGTTCGCCTCCCACAGCGCGCTCATGATCCCGAAGGCGAGATAGATGCCGCCGCCACCGAAATCGGCCACCAGGTTGAGCGGCGGAACCGGCGCTTCCGGTGTGCCGATCGCGTGCAACGCGCCGGTCAGCGCGATGTAGTTGATGTCATGCGCCGCCGCCATCTTCATCGGCCCTTCCTGCCCCCAGCCGGTCATGCGGCCATAGACGAGCTTCGGGTTGCGGGCGAGGCAATCCTCCGGCCCGATGCCGAGCCGTTCCGTGACGCCCGGGCGCATCCCTTCGACCAGCGCATCCGCGCCTTCGATGAGCTGCAGCACCGTTTCCACGCCTTCGGGGTTTTTCAGGTCGACCGCCACCGAGCGACGGCCCCGGTTATGCAGCATGTATTCATGCGGCACGCGCGGGCTGGAGCCGACCTCGTTGGCCCGGTCGATCCGCAGCACATCGGCACCCAGATCGGACAGCAGCATCGCGCACATCGGCCCCGGCCCGATGCTGGCAATCTCCACGACCTTCATTCCCGTCAACGGCCCCATCGTCTTCTCCCCCATTTCGTTTCATCTTCCTGTCATGACTATCACAATCCGACGGCCGCCCATACAATGCGCTCCAATCGATATGAATTAAGGGGGAGTGCGACACATGGCGGATCTCGTAAAATTTACAAAACAGGGCGCGATCGGAATCATCACGGTCGACAACCCGCCGGTCAACGCGCTCAGCCCCGGGGTGCCGGAAGGCATTATCGAATGCGTCAACCAGGGCAATGCGGACCCCGAAGTGAAGGCCATGGTGTTCACCGGCGCCGGGCGTGCCTTCATCGCCGGTGCGGACATCAAGCATCTGGGCAAGCCCAAAACCAAGGCGGGCCTGACCTATCGCCCGATTATCGACGACAGCCCGAAACCCATCGTCGCGGCGATTCACGGATTCGCGCTGGGCGGCGGGCTGGAAACCGCGCTTTCCTGCCAGTACCGGATCGCGGCGAAAAGCGCCAAGGTCGGATTGCCCGAAGTCACCATCGGCGTCCTGCCAGGCGGCGGCGGGACCCAGCGGCTGCCCCGGATCGTCGGCCCGAAAAAGGCGCTGGAACTGATCACCACGGGCCGCCATATCCCCGCGCCGGAAGCCTGCGAGATGGGCATTCTTGACCGGGTCGTGGAAGACGATGACCTGCAAGCCGCCGCCATCGCCTTCGCGCAGGAAATTGCCGATGTCCGGCCACTGCCCCGCATCCGCGACCGCGACGAGAAACTGGCAGAGGCAAAGGAAGACCCCGGCATGTTCGACGCCGCCCGCAAGACGGCGGAGCGGCGCCAGCGCGGCCAGGTCGCGCCCCTGCAGGCGATCAAATGCGTCGAAGCCGCCGTGACCCTGCCCTTTGACGAAGGCCTGCAGCGGGAACGGGAGCTGTTTGACGAAATCTCCAACCTGGATCAGGGCAAGGCGATGCGCTACGCGTTCTTCGCCCAGCGACAGGCCAACAAGATCCCCGACATCGGCAAGGATATCGCCGCGCGCGACGTTTCCAGCGCCGCGATCATCGGCTCCGGCACCATGGGTGGCGGCATCGCCATGGTCTTCGCCGACGCCGGCATCCCCGTGAAACTGCTGGATA
>CAXBEC010000010.1:0-18801 GCA_963974145.1 uncultured Alphaproteobacteria bacterium
GTCGCCGGCGCAGGTAACCCGTCTCGTGGCCGAATTGCGCGCCTGCGCCGGTGATGAAGCCGCATTGGTGCTGATCGATCAGGAGGGTGGCCGCGTGGCGCGGTTGAAGCCACCCGAATGGCGCGAGGCACCGCCGGCGGGCCGGATCGGGGCCTTGTATGCCGTCGACCCTGATGCCGGCATTGCGGCCGCATGGCTGAATGCCAGACTGCAGGCCGAAGAACTTCACGGGCTGGGTATCGATGTCGACTGCGCCCCGGTGCTCGATATCTGCGTGCCAGGCGCCCATGAGATTATCGGGGACCGGTCCTTCGGCGCGGACACCGCCGCAATCGCCGCGCTGGGGCGCAGTGCGTGCGACGGTTTCATGGCGGGCGGGGTCCTGCCTGTAGTCAAGCATGTGCCGGGGCATGGCAGGGCGCTTCAGGACAGCCACAAGTCCCTGCCGGTCGTTACCACTGCACGGGATGTCCTGGAAGCCACCGATTTCGCACCGTTCCGCGACCTGGCCGATATGCCCGCGGCGATGACCGCCCATGTGGTTTACGACGCCGTGGATCCCCGTAACCCCGCGACGACGTCGGAAACGGTTATCCGGGATGTTATCCGCGGTACGATCGGGTTCGATGGATTGCTGATCAGCGACGATCTGTCAATGCAGGCATTGCAGGGCGGTCTCGGTGCGCGGGCCGCGGCGGCACGAAAGGCCGGCTGCGATGTAGTCCTGCACTGCAATGGCGACATGACGGAAATGCAGGCGGTTGCGGCGGAATGCGGCAACCTGTCGCCGGATGGCAATCGGCGGTTTGCGGCGGCGCGGGCGCGCCTGTCCGAGCGGGAAGCCCTTGCGCCCGGCGGGTTGCAACGGTTTTCAGACCTCATGTCCCGACTGCCATGATGGGGGATGTCGGTCAGATCGTGCTGATCGCTTCGGTCTGGGTCATTCCGGTATTGCTCGCGGTGACACTGCATGAAGCGGCGCATGGCTGGGCGGCGTGGAAGCTTGGCGACGATACCGCGAAGACCCTCGGCCGGGTCAGCTTCAATCCATTTCGTCATGTTGACAGTTTCGGAACGATCCTGCTGCCGGCGCTGCTGCTGATCATGCGGTCGCCGTTCCTGTTCGGCTGGGCGAAACCCGTGCCGGTCAATTTCCGGAAGTTGCGGGATCCGCGCCGGGGCATGGTCCTGGTGGCCGCTGCCGGGCCGGGGGCCAATTTCATCCTTGCCTATGGATCGGCATTGCTGTTGCACGGGGTCGTGTTCCTGCCCGATGACATGGCGCCCTGGGTGACCGCGAACCTTATCAATTCCATCAAACTGAATATCATTCTGGCGGTGTTCAACATGCTGCCGCTGCCGCCGCTGGATGGCGGCCGGGTAGCGGTCGGGCTGCTGCCGGACAGCCTGGCGCGGCCACTGGCCCGGCTGGAAAAGTACGGGATGTTCATCCTGATCGGCCTGATTTTCCTGTTGCCGATGCTTGGTCGGGAAATAGGCTATGACGTGAACGTGTTTTCCTGGCTTATCGGGGGGCCGGTCGCCTATCTGACAGAGGCCATTGCGATGGCCGCTGGCATTCATTAGGAAAGCCTATGGCGGAAAAAACGACACAGGACGGCGACCCGGAAGCGTTCGAGAGCGAAACGCCGGATTACGTCATGACGCTGGATGACAGTCTGGTGCTGGACCTGGACGGGTTTTCCGGACCGATTGACGTGCTGCTGGCGCTGGCCCGCGACCACAAGGTCGATATCACGAAAATTTCCATTCTGGCGCTGGCTGACCAGTATCTGGCCTTCATTGCGCGGGCGCGGGAATTGCGGCTCGAAATCGCGGCGGATTACCTGGTTATGGCGGCCTGGCTGGCCTATCTGAAATCGCGTCTGTTGCTGCCGCAAAGCGATGATGAGGACGAGCCGTCCGGCGCCGAACTGGCGGCGCGGCTGGCGTTTCAGTTGCAGCGGCTGGAAGCGATGCGCAAGGCCTCGGAACAGTTGATGCAACTGCCGCAACTTGGCCAGGAATTCTTCGCCCGGGGCGCGCCGGACCCGGTGATCGTCGAGACAACCACGGAATTCAGCGCCAAGCTGTACGACCTGCTCTCCGTCTACGGCATGATCCGGCAACGCAACGAATCCTCGGTATTGCATATCGCACCGCTGAATCTGTATTCGATGGATGATGCGCTGAGCCGCCTCAGCAAGCTGATCGGCACTATTCCGGACTGGACCGTTCTGTCGAATTTCCTGCCGGAAGGTGATGGGGATGCGCTTGTCGTGCGCTCGGGTATCGCGTCAACCTTCGCCGCCAGCCTTGAACTCACCAAGCAGGGAAAACTGCAATTGAGCCAATCCGAAACCTTCGCGCCGATTTTCCTGCGTGGCAGAAAAGATGATCCCGACAATGGACAGATTTGAACTGATGCGCCTCCTGGAGGCGATGCTGTTCGGCTCGAGCGAACCGCTATCTGTTCGTGAACTGACCGAACGCATGCCCGACGGCGCCGATATTGTTGGCTTGCTCTCGGATCTGCAGGAACAATATGCCAATCGTGGCGTCCATCTGGTGCAACTGGATACCCGTTGGGCGTTCCGGACAGCGCCGGATCTCGGCCCCCATCTGCGGCTGAAACGGACGGTGCAGCGCAAGATGTCCCGCGCGGCGCTGGAAGTCCTGGCGATCGTCGCCTATCACCAGCCGGTGACGCGGGCGGAGATCGAGGAAATCCGCGGCGTGGCGACCAGCCGGGGAACGCTGGATATCCTGCTGGAAGCCGGCTGGATCCGGCCGCGCGGTCGGCGGCGGACGCCGGGCCGGCCTGTCACCTGGGGCGTGTCGGAGGCCTTCCTGGATCATTTCGGCCTGGAGAGCATCGAGGCCCTGCCGGGCATTGCGGAACTGAAGGCGGCGGGACTTCTGGAGAAACGGCCCGGGCTCGGCCTGTTATCGGCATTCGCCGACGACGAGGAACAGGACAGCGATCCGGATGCGCCCGAGGCGGCGGAAGATGAAGACCCCTACGAAGCCGTGGAGGGGGACGATGCCATTCCGCTGGATGACTGATCCGGTGACAGCATGACGGACGGGGCGGCGGTGATCGCGCTTGAAGATGTTGGACACGCCTATGACAGTGTGGTCGCCGTAAATGGATTGAGCCTTTCCGTGCAGGCGGGGGAGGTTGTCTGCCTGCTGGGACCGTCCGGTTGCGGCAAGACGACGGTGCTGCGTATCGTGGCGGGGGTCGAACAGCTGCAGCGGGGCCGGGTGTTGCTGAACGGCAAGGCGGTTGCCGGTGCCGGTCATGACCTGCCGCCGGAACGCCGCAATATCGGCTTCCTGTTCCAGGATTACGCGCTGTTTCCGCATCTTACCGTCGCGCAGAATGTCGGCTTCGGCCTGCAGCGGTTATCCGAAGGGGACCGGAAAGCGCGGATTGCCGAGGCGCTGGACCTGGTCGTGATGGCGGAATACGGCGCGCGTTACCCGCATGAACTGTCCGGCGGCCAGCAGCAACGGGTGGCCTTGGCGCGTTCGCTGGCGCCGAAACCGCCGCTGGTGCTGCTTGATGAACCGTTTTCCGGGCTTGATGCCCGGATGCGCGACCAGGTGCGCGACCAGACACTGCATGCGCTGCAGCAAAGCGGCGCTGCGGCGCTGATGGTGACCCATGACGCGGAAGAAGCCATGTTCATGGGCGACCGTATCGCGGTGATGCGCGCCGGCCGGATGATACAATGCGCCGCCCCGGTTGAATTGTACTGCCAGCCGCATGATGCCTTTGTGGCGGAATTTTTCGGTGAGGTGAACCGGCTGGACGGCGTTGTCCGGAATGGTGTGGTGGCGACGCCGTTCGGCGACCTGCCCGCGGGCAGCCTCGGTGAGGGGGCCGGCGCGGATATCCTGATCCGTCCCGAAGCATTGAAGCTTGGCCCGGCGGTTGGCGATTTCGATCCGGACAGGGCGGTGACCGTGGTTGCATCGCGGATGCTGGGTCGCACCAGCCTGATCCATCTCCGCATAGACCGGGGACCAGATATACAGCTGCATCTGCATTCGCGCATGCCGGGCCGTTTCCTGCCGGCGGAAAACAGCAGGCTTATTGTGACGCTGGACAGCGAGCAGGCCTTTGTTTTTCCTGCCGAACGCTTACATGGTAAGGTGGACCCGGTTTAGACTGGTCGTTGCGGGGTGTCGATGTTTTCTGTAAAGATCGCCGTCATGCGGATCTGCCGGTATTTGTTGAATTTGTAAGGAATGAATTATGGGTGCTTTTAGCATTTGGCATTGGCTGATCGTGCTGGTCGTCGTGCTGGTCCTGTTCGGCGGAAAAGGCAAGATTTCGAGCCTGATGGGTGATTTCGGCAAGGGTTTGAAATCATTCAAGAAGAACATCAAGGACGAGAATGACAAAGAGGCCGCGGACGGTGCCCAGGCACTCGAAGACGAAAGGCCGGCTGCCGTCTCCAGGGACACCGCCGAACCAGAGAAAGGCTCCAAGTCCGCTTCCTGATCCCCGGTAACGGAAATCCGGCGGTTGCTTGGGGCTGACAGTGTCTGAACATGCTTGATGTCGGCTGGCAGGAACTTTTCATCATCGCGGTTGTCACGATTATCGTGGTCGGACCGAAGGAAATACCGCGCGTGCTGCGTACGGTTTCGCTATGGACCCGCAAGATCAAGGGCATGGCCCGCGAGTTCCAGAGCAGCATCGACGAACTTGCCCGTGAAACCGAACTTGATGACATCAAGAAGGAACTCCAGCGGGCAAAGGATATCGACCTCGAACGGGATATCGAGGACGCGATCGATCCGACCGGCGAAATGACCAATTCGATCCATGACGTCAGGAAATCCTTGGAGACCTCGGATAAACTGCCGGGCGCCACGCAGGCGTCTATCGTGAAACCCGACCCGGCGGCAGACAGCACGGCTCCCTCTGCGCCCGCCAGCAAGCCCGCGAGCGAACAGGGATGACGGACGAACAGGAGGAGACCGGCGACGAGGGCAAGATGTCGCTGCTCGAGCATCTGGTGGAGCTGCGCAGCCGGCTGATGTGGTCGGTCGGCTCCTTCATCATCTGCTTTATCGTTGCCTATTACTTTGCCAACCCGGTGTTCAACTTCCTGGTCCAGCCGCTGGCCGACATGTGGGCGGCGGATGCGCAACCGCGGCGCCTGATCTTCACCGCGATGCAGGAAAAATTCTTCACCGACCTGAAGATCGCCTTTTTCGTCGGCGCCTTCCTGTCCTTCCCGGTGGTCGCGATCCAGGTCTGGCTGTTTGTGGCGCCGGGCCTGTACCGGAATGAAAAGCGCGCCTTCCTGCCATTCCTGGTCGCAACGCCCGTACTGTTTTTCGCCGGCGGCGCCTTCGTTTATTACCTCGTCCTGCCGGTTGCATGGAATTTCTTCGCCAGTTTCGAACAGGCCGCGGCGGCGGGGAACCTGGCCATCGAACTGGAGCCGAAGGTCGACCAGTACCTGTCGCTCGTCATGCAGCTGATTTTCGCCTTCGGGCTTTGTTTCGAACTGCCGGTCATTCTGACCCTGCTGGCGCGGATCGGTTTTATTTCGTCCGCCGGCATGCGCAAGAACCGCCGCTATGCGATCCTTATTGCCTTCGTCGCCGCGGCAATCCTGACGCCGCCCGACCCGATCAGCCAGCTAGGCCTCGCGATCCCGATCATCTTTCTGTACGAAATATCGATCCTCTGCGCGCGCATGACCGAGAAACGCAAGGCGCAGGAAGCGGAGGATGCCGCAGGGGAAGACGACGAAGTCCCGGTCTGACGCTTGAATCTCAACATGTTATGACCAGTGGACGCGGCGACGGGGCTTGACCTATAAACGCGATTCAGCGCGTATCAGGGTCGCTGGAAAGACGTTCCGACCGCAAGAGGGCCAGATGCACGATATACGGTATATTCGCGAGGCGCCGGAAGCCTTTGACCGCGGGCTTGCCCGGCGCGGGATGCAGCCCATGTCCCCGGAAATCCTGGAACTGGACAGCCGCCGCCGGGCAACGCAGACGGCGTTGCAGGACATGCTGCAGCGCCGCAACGAAGCCTCGAAACAGGTCGGGCTGGCGAAACGCAACGGCGAGGATGCAGATGCATTGATTGCCGAGGTCCAGAACCTGAAGGACGGTATCGCCGCCGGCGAGGAAGCCGCGAAGGACCTGGAAGCGAAGCTGACATCGATCCTCGAGGAATTGCCGAACCTGCCTGCCGATGACGTCCCCGATGGCGGCGGCGAGGCCGAAAATGTCGAACATCACCTGTTCGGGGAAAAGCCCGTTTTCGATTTCGAGACACGGGAGCATTTCGACATCGGCGAAACTCTTGGTCTGATGGATTTCGAGGGGGCGGCGGCGCTGTCCGGGTCCCGTTTCGTGGTGCTGCGCGGTGCCCTGGCGCGGATGGAACGCGCGCTTGGTAATTTCATGGTCGACCTGCATACAGCAGAACACGGCTTTGCCGAGGTTTCGCCGCCGGCGCTGGTGCGGGAAAACGCCCTGTACGGCACCGGGCAACTGCCCAAATTCGCCGAGGACCTGTATCGAACCACGGATGATTACTGGCTGATCCCGACCGCGGAAGTGCCGCTGACCAACCTGTCGGCCCAGGCCGTGTATGACGAGGACGCGCTGCCGCAGCGCGTGACCGCCTGGACCCAGTGCTTCCGCTCGGAAGCGGGGGCTGCGGGCAAGGATACCCGCGGGATGCTGCGCCAGCACCAGTTCGGCAAGGTGGAGATGGTCTGCATTACGCATCCCGATAATTCCGACGCGGAACTGGAACGCATGACCGGCTGTGCCGAGGAGGTGTTGAAACGCTTGGGGCTGCACTACCGGGTGGTGACGCTGTGCACGGGCGATATGGGATTCAGCGCACGCAAAACCTATGATATAGAGGTCTGGCTGCCGGGCCAGGGCGCCTATCGCGAGATTTCGAGCTGTTCCAACTGCGGCGAATTCCAGGCACGGCGGATGAATGCGCGGTTCCGGACGAAGGGCGAAAAGGGTACGCGTTTTGTGCATACGCTGAACGGTTCCGGCATCGCCATCGGGCGCGCCCTGATCGCGGTGCTGGAGAATTACCAGAATGCCGATGGCAGCGTGACCGTGCCGGAAGCATTGCGGCCCTATATGGGCGGCGTTGAACGTATCGAAGCAGCCGGGGGCGCCTGATTATGGCCGAGGCAGGGGTATTGCCGACACGCATTCTTGTCGTCAACGATGACGGGATCAACGCGCCGGGGTTGAAGGTCCTGGAAAAGATCGCGAAATCGATTGCCGATGATGTCTGGGTTGTGGCGCCGGAAACCGAACAGAGCGGCGCCGGCCATTCGCTGACGCTGACCCAGCCGTTGCGTCTGCGCAAGCTGGGGCGCAAACGCTATGCGCTGACCGGCAGTCCGACTGATTGCGTGCTGTTCGCGGTATCCGAGCTGATGAAGGATGCGCCGCCGGACCTGGTGCTGTCCGGGATCAATCGCGGCGCCAATGTCGGCGACGACGTGACCTATTCCGGTACGATCGCCGGCGCCATGGAGGCGACGATCCTGGATATTCCGGCAATCGCGCTGAGCCAGGAAACCAATGACGAGAAAATTGCGCACTGGCCGACGACGGAAGCCTTCGCGCCGGGCATCATCCGTCAGCTGATCGAGGCCGGATGGTCATCGGATGTGCTGATGAATGTCAATTTCCCCGACTGCAAGCCGGATGAAGTATCCGGCGTCAATGTCGTCGCCCAGGGCCATCGCAAGGCGGGGTACTCTATCCTGGAAATGAAGGACCCCCGGCAGATCACCTATTACTGGATCGGCCAGGCGGTCAACCGGGAGGTTCGCGCCGGCAATACGGATTACCAGGCGCTGGAACGGCGCGAGATATCGATAACGCCGCTGCACATGAACCTGACCCATCAGGGCGCCCTGCGCAGCCTGAAGAAGTTCTTTCCATGACTCCGAGCATGACCCCGGCATCGACCAGGATCCGGCTCATCCTGAGCCTCCGGCAAAGCGGAATCATCGATACCGCCCTGCTGAAGGCGATGGAGCGCGTGCCGCGCGAAATGTTCGTGCCGGAAGCGTTCCGTGACCGCGCCTATGAAGACACGGCCCTGCCGATCGGCCATGGCCAGACGGTCAGCCGCCCGCGCATCGTGGCGCAGATGATCGAGGCGCTGGACGTGAACGACCGGGTGAAAGTGCTGGAAATCGGGACCGGTTCCGGCTACCAGACGGCGGTTCTATCGCATCTGTGCCGCCGGGTCTATTCCATCGAACGGCACCGGGAACTGCTGCGCGTGGCCGAACAGCGGTTCACGGCGCTGGACCGGCGCAACATCACCACGCGCTTCGGCGATGGCTGGCGCGGCTGGCCGGAACAGGCACCGTTCACCCATATCATCGTCTGTGCGGCGGCGCCGGAAATCCCGCCGGTCCTGGCCGATCAACTGGGCATCGGTGGAGTGCTGGTCATACCTGTCGGCGACGAGCGCCACGAACAGCGTATCCTGCGCGTGACCCGTACCGAAGAGGGGCTGGATACGCAGGATTGTGGCCCCGTACGGTTCCTGCCGCTGGTCGAAGGCATGCCGGTCGCCGCTTCCCCGCCCGTACAGGCGGAGACTCGATAGGGGCGGCCATGACTTCCCGAAAGCGCCGATTCCGCAATCCCTTCCATTTCGCCGTCGCGGTGGCGATGCCGGCACTGGTGGTGGCGGCCTGTTCAACGGGGCCCTTCACCCGACCGGCCCGGGTGGTGCTGTATGACGAGCGCAACCAGAGCACCGAAACAAAAGCCGTATCGCGGACACAGCAATCATCCCGGCCAGCGCCCCTGCGCGGGGCCGATACGTCCGTGGCGCGGGCCGAACTGGCGCCGGCCACGCCTGCGTCGCGTTATTCGGGGCTGCACCAGGTGCGCAGCGGCGAAACCGTCTATGCCGTCGCCAGCATCTACCGTGTGCCCATCCGCGGCATCATCGAACTGAACGGGTTGCAGGCGCCCTACATCCTTCGGCCCGGCCAGACCTTGCGCGTTCCCGTGCCGCGGGACCATATCGTTCAACCCGGCGATACGCTGTACGGCATCTCGCGGACCTACGGTGTTGCGATGAACGCGCTGGTGCGGCTGAACGATATTCCGCCGCCCTTCACGATCCTACCGGGGCGCAGCCTGCGCCTGCCGGAACCGGTGGAGGTCGCGGAGGCCACGCCTGCCGGTACGCCGGCCGGCAGCGAACGCGGCGCCCGGAGCGCACCGTTATCATCCGGAAATGAGACAGCCGCGTCCGCCGCACCAACGGAAGCGGCGCCGCAGGTATCGGTTTCGACCCCGCCGAAACAGCCGAAAGTCAATCCCTCCGTGCCCAAGCCGCCGCCACGTTCGGGGCGGACATTCCTGCTGCCGGTTCGAGGCAAGGTGGTCTCGTCCTTCGGGTCGAAGGGACAGGGGCTGCATAATGACGGGGTCAATATCGCTGCGGCGCGCGGCACGCCGGTCCGCGCGGCGGAAAACGGCATCGTCGTCTACAGCGGCAATGCGCTGCTGGGTTTCGGTAATATGATCCTGATCCGCCATGCCGACGGTTACATGACCGCCTATGCCCATAACGACACGATTACGGTACGGCGCGGCGATACGGTACGGCGCGGTCAGGAAATCGCAACGGTGGGCAGCACCGGCAGCGTTTCAACGCCGCAACTGCATTTTGAGGTCCGCAAGGGAAAATCAGCGGTGGATCCGGCGAAATACCTGCCGAACCTGGCGTCGCGCTGAGCGACTCTCGTTATTCAGGACAGACTGGATTCACGCGGTTGCCGGACTCTCGGACGCGACTCCGGCTAACTACGATCTGATCTAGCCGATATGCCTGCCCAGGCGTCCGGCGAGGTCCTGGATGTACTGCCAGGCGACGCGGCCGGAGCGCGCGCCCCGGGTCATCGACCATTCGATGGCTTCGGCGCGCCATGCCGCTTCGTCGATTTCCAGTTCGAAATGCTTCACATAGCCTTTGATCATCGCAAAATAGGTGTCCTGGTCGTTGTTGTGGAACCCGAGCCACAGGCCAAACCGGTCAGACAGCGATACTTTTTCCTCGACCGCTTCAGACGGGTTTATCGCCGTCGAGCGTTCATTGTCGATCATGTCGCGCGACAGCAGGTGCCGGCGGTTAGACGTGGCGTAGAAAATCACATTGGCGGGCCGGCCTTCGATCCCGCCTTCCAGGATCGCCTTCAGCGATTTGTAGCTGGCATCGTCGCCGTCAAAGGACAGATCGTCGCAGAACAGGATGGTGCGACGCGTGCTTTCCCGCAGATAGGTCAGCAGCCGGGGCAGGGAGGGAATATCCTCGCGGTGGATTTCGACCAGGGCCAGGCTCCCCGGCGTTTTCTCCACGATGTCGCCATGCACCGCCTTGACCAGCGAACTTTTGCCGGTGCCGCGCGCGCCCCACAGCAGCGCGTTGTTCGCCGGCAGCCCTTTGGTGAAGCGCATGGTGTTTTCGTGCAGCGTATTGCGCTGGTTTTCTATACCCTGCAGCAGGTCGATATCGAGCCGGTTGACCTCTGGCACGGGTTGCAGCGTGCCGCTTTCCGCGTGCCAGACGAAGGCGTCGGCGGAATGGAAGTCGGTCGCGGCGGCCGGGGCCGGGGCCAGACGCTCCAGGCTGTCGGCGATACGTGAAAGCAGGGTGACGATATCCTGATCGGACATTTTTCATTTCCGAAAGTGGTGAAACAGGCGGCGGAACCTAGCCGCCGCGCGGTGTCGGGTCAATTCTCTGCACGGCGTGACGGAAACCCCTTGAATTCCGATGTGTTAGCATTAAATGCCTAGGCGCTGAAGCCTTGCCCGGTTCGGCGCATCGCGGCTGAAAACCGGAAATGTAGACATTTGTAGACATTCACGGTTCAAGAAGGGGTTGTTTTCTAAATGTTTCAATTGGTTACTGTGAAAAAAGCGGGGTAAGGCTGCTTTAAGCCGATACAAATCGATGAAAAATCCGGTCTGAATCGCAAAAAATGCGTTATTGCCGCCATTGACCCGCAATGTGGGGCATATGATGGCGACGCGCGATTGCAATTGCGGGCTGGACGGTTATATTCCGCCGTCCGTGCGTATTGGCGCGGCAAGATAGGGAGAGTTCCATGTTTATATCCCCGGCCTGGGCACAGGCGGGCGGCGCCGGCGGCGGCGACCTGCTAACTTCGATGTTGCCGATCGTGCTGATTTTCGCCGTGTTCTATTTCCTTCTGATCCGGCCGCAGCAGAAAAAAGTGAAGGCGCATCAGGCGATGGTCGCGGCCTTGCGGCGCGGTGACAAGATCGTCACGGGCGGCGGGGTTTACGGTACCGTCACAAAGGTCCTGAACGATCAGGAAGCCATGATCGAAATCGCTGAAGGGGTCAGGATCAAGATCGCCCGCGCGACGATTTCCACCGTGATGACCAAGCCGGAGCCCGGCGCACAAAGCCCAGCCAATGACAGCGGCGCCGCGCAGCAGGGCGGCGGCGGTTTTCTGGGCAAGCTCCTGGGCAAGAAATAGCGGGTTAACCGCAGTTACGGGGCAGGGCGTCCATGGTTCAAATCTCCAACTGGAACAAGATTCTGATCGCGGTTATCTGCGCGCTGGGAATTGTCTATTCCATTCCGAATTTCTTCGACAAGGCGCTGTTCGAAGGTGTTCCGGAAGGCCTGCCGGGTAAACAGATCAGCCTGGGTCTTGACCTTCAGGGCGGATCGCACCTGCTGCTGCAGGTGGCCAGCGATACGGTCATCAAGGAGCGGATGGAAGATGAAACGGACCGGATCCGTGGCATCCTGAGAAACGCCAAGGCGAAGTACCAGGGGCTTGCCGCGACCGGCGAGGGCGTTGTTTTCCGCCTGCTGGATCCCGCCATGGTGGACGCAGTTCGCGGTGAGGTTGGGGCGCTGTACCGGACCGGGGTTTTCACCGCATCGGGGGAATCGGCCGACGAAATGGCACTGAATGTCAGCGACGACGGTGCGTTTACGGTTTCGTTGACCGAGGCGGGCCGAAAGGCGCTGATCGCCCGGACGGTAGAACAGATCATCGCCATTCTGGGTATCCGGATCAATCCGCAAGGCGTACTGGAGCCGACAATCCAGCGCCAGGGGGAAGACCGGATCCTGTTGCAGGTGCCGGGCGTCGACGATCCGGAAGAGCTGAAACGCCTGATCGGCAAACAGGCCAAGATGACCTTCCATATGGTCGACGAGACGAACTCGGTTGAGCAGGCGCTTAACGGAAGGGTTCCGCCGACCTCATTGCTGTTGCCGATGCGGGATGTCGGCGCGAGCGGGCAGGTTCAGCATATTCTTGTACAGAAGCGGGTACGTGTCGGTGGCGATCACCTTGTCGATGCGCAACCCAGCTTCGGGGCGACCAACCAGCCGGTTGTAAGTTTCCGGTTCGACAGCATCGGCGCGCGCCGGTTTGGCGATACGACCCGGGAAAATGTCAACCGGCGTCTGGCGATCGTCCTCGACGGTGAGGTGATTTCCGCGCCGAATATCGAATCGCCGATTCTTGGCGGCAGCGGCATTATCAGCGGACGGTTTACGGTACAGGAAACACAGGATCTGGCGCTGCTGCTGCGTGCGGGCGCCTTGCCGGCGCCGGTGACCTTTCTGGAGGAACGCTCCGTCGGCCCCGGGCTTGGCCGCGACTCTATCGAAGCGGGCAAGGTCGCGAGCCTGATCGGGTTGGGTTTCGTGCTGATTTACATGGTCGTTTCCTACGGGTTGTTCGGGGTGATGGCGAATGTCGCGCTGTTCTTCAATATCGCCCTTATTGCCGCGCTGTTATCCGTGTTGCAGGCGACACTGACCCTGCCGGGTATTGCGGGAATCGTATTGACCATCGGCATGGCGGTCGACGCCAATGTGCTGATCTTCGAGCGTATCCGCGAGGAAACGCGCAACGGGCGAACGCCGATTTCGGCGGTCGATTCCGGGTATCGCCGGGCCATGACGACGATTATCGATGCGAATATCACGACGCTGATCGCCGCGGTCCTGCTGTATGCCTTCGGGACGGGGCCCATCAAGGGATTCGCGGTGACATTGAGTATCGGCCTGGTGACGTCGATGTTCACCGCGGTCATGGTGACGCGGCTTTTTGTCGTTCTCTGGCTGCGGCGGACACGGCCGCAGGTCTTGCCGGTATAGGAAGCGATCGATGAAAACGCTGAAGCTCGTTCCCGACAATACGAATATCCAGTTCATTCGCCGCCGGATTGTGGCGTTCGCGTTTTCGGGCGTCTTGATCCTGGCATCTCTCGGCCTGTATTTCGGGCAGGGGCTGAATCTCGGTATCGACTTCCTGGGCGGCATCCTGATCGAGGCCAAAACCAAAGGCCCGGCCGATATTGCACTGCTGCGGAGCGAGTTGGGCGAGCTGGGGCTTGGCGAGGTGTCGCTGCAGGAATTCGGCGCGCCGGATGATGTGCTGATCCGTATCCAGCGGCAGGAAGGTGACGGCGACGCACAACAGGCAGCGATCGTGGCGGTGAAGGCCAAACTGGGCGACCGTGTCGCGGAATACCGCCGAACGGAACTGGTGGGCCCCACCGTTGGCGCCGAATTACGCGAAGCGGCGGCCTATGCAGTGCTGGCGTCGATGCTGGCGATGATGATCTATATCTGGTTCCGGTTCGAATGGCAGTTCGGGGTCGGCGCGGTGCTGGCGCTGATGCATGACGTGATATCGACCATTGGCCTGTTTGCGCTGCTGCAGATCGAATTCAACCTTGCCACGGTGGCGGCGATCCTGACGATCGCCGGCTATTCCATCAACGATACCGTCGTTATTTACGACCGGGTCCGGGAGAACATGAGGCGTTATAAAGTAATGCCTTACGAGGAGTTGTTTAACACCTCCATTAACCAGACGCTGTCCCGCACCGTGGTGACGAGCCTGACGACGCTGCTGGCGCTGATCGCCCTGTACATTTTCGGCGGGGAGGTGATCCGCGGCTTCGCCATTGCGTTGATCTGGGGCGTGCTGATCGGGACCTATTCATCCGTCGCGCTGGCGGTGCCGTTCCTGCTGTATGTCCGCCCGGAACGCGGCATCGCGGACGACGAGGCTGAAGACGGGCTTCCCGCCGCGCAGGAATAGCCGGGCGGGGGTGGTTTCGCGATGGAAATGACGCCGCTCATTCCCGGCGACCGCCAGCTTATCGCGGCTTACGGACCGGGGCTGTTCCGGGTTTCCGGGGTGATTCACGAACAATCGATTATCGTATTTCCGGACCGGACAGAAGACTGGGCCGTTACATCGTTTGACCAGATCGACGCCGACAGTTTCGCTGCGGTAGCGGCGGCGGTGCCACCGGTGGAAGTGCTGCTTCTGGGAACCGGGGCACGGCATGAATTCGTACCGCCAGCGTTGCGCCGGACCCTGCGGGAGGCCGGAATTGCCCTCGATACGATGGATACGGGCGCGGCCTGCCGGACCTATAACGTCTTGATGGCCGAAGACCGCCGGGTCGCCGCAGCGCTGATCGCGCTGGAATAGCGCCAGGGCGCAAAAAACGGGGCTCGCAAGCCCCGTTTTCCGTCTGTAGCAGGCCTCTTCCTCAGGACAGACTGTACAGGTTCTGTGCTGCAATCATGGCAAAGAGCATTGGCAGCGACAGCATGGTGTTGGTGCGCGAGAACAGCATCGCCTTGCGGCCCGCTGCGGCTTTTTCCTCGGCGCTGCCTTCGACGATACCCAGTGCTACCTTCTGGTTCGGCCAGATGATAAACCAGACGTTGAACCACATGATGATGCCGAACCACATGCCGATACCGATCATCCGGTGGCCGGTCGTCGGTTCGGTGCCGGCAAAGCCAAGTGACAGCGCTTCGATGATGTAGCCGTTCAGCGATGCAACGCCGAGCCCGCTGATGATGGTCACCATGGCGGCCCAGCGGAACCAGAACAGCGCCGCGGGGGCGATGACCTTGCTGATCGCCGGTTTCTGCTCATCCGGGATTTTGCCCATATTGGGTATCTGTACGAAGTTGAAATACCACAGGATACCGATCCACATGACACCGCTGGCAACATGTACCCAGCGCCAGGCAAATTTCCAGAAAACCATCCCTTCATAATCGCCGTAGCTGTAATACATGACGAAAAGAAGGATCACGATTACCAGCCCCGCGATAATCGTTCTGGTCAGGTCTTGAAGTATTGCGCCCATTTCTTTACCACCCCCTATAGTGTTTTAAGACACTCAGCCACAAAATATGGAAATTGTGCCTAATAATTATGCATAGGGTGCGACAAATTGTACAGCGTGTGTAAGGGGAGCGTAGCGCCGTCGTCATGGACCCGTGACACGGGTTGACTCTCGCGAGCGTATGCCGCATCCGGGGGCAGAATGGGGCGCCTGGCCGCACCACTTTGAAATTTCTGGGGAAACGATGCCGGAACAGGTTGATTCATACTGTGCCGACCTGGTGCGCCGCTATGATTCCGACCGGTATGTGCTGGCCATGCTGGCGCCACCGGCGAAGCGTGGTGCGTTACTGGCGGTTTATGCCTTCAATGTAGAAATTGTCAAAATTCGCGAATCGGTATCGGAGACCATGCTGGGCGCGATCCGCCTGCAGTGGTGGCGCGACGCGATTGATGCCATGTATGCAGGCAAAGGGCATGACCACGCGGTCATCCGTCCGCTGGGCGAGGCCGTCGAGCAACATGGACTGTCACAGGCGCTGTTCCACCGTCTGATCGATGGCCGGTCGGTCGACCTCGACAACAGGCAACCGGCGACGCTCGACGAGCTCGTGGGGTATGCGGACAAAACCTCAACGCCTCTGGTCTTGCTGGCTTTGGAGGTGATGGGGGCGCGGTCGAATATGTCGGGCGTTGCAGCCGATGCCGGGGTCGCATGGGCGCTGTCGGGTATTGTCCGCGCGATCCCGTTCCATCTGCGCCAGGGCTGGCATTACCTGCCGACCGAATTATGTGCGCGGCACGGGTTTACGGCGCGGGATCTGCCGGATGAAGCCGCGATGCGCAACCTGTCAGAAGTGGTGCGGGGTATTTCGGAATGCATCGATAAACGGATCGCAGCGGCGCGTTCGGCACGCCGGAACGTCACACGCGGCGCACTGCCGGCGCTGCTGCCGGTTTCCTTTGCCGCGTGCTATCAGCATCGTCTCGCAAAAGCGGGTTTTAATCCGTTTGACCCCCGTATGGCGGGGCCACCGCCGATGATCGCCTGGCGTTTGACGCTACGCGTCCTGTCCGGACGATACTAACGTTGTCGTTTCAGCCTGGTCTGCGCCGAGCCAGACGGCCAGATCGGCGAGGGCACGCTGGCTGTAACCGGCACGGCGTTCCCGGCGACCCTTGCGGCGGCGCTGGTTCTTTTCCAGCACTTCAAGCGGCGGGAACAGGCCGAAATTGATGTTCATGGGCTGGAAGGTATCGTCTGCGGCGCCGCCGGTGATATGCGCCAGAAGGGCGCCAAGCGCGGTGGTGGGCGGCGGCAGGGCCGGGGTTTCACCATGTTGTTCGGCGGCCGCGAACCGCCCTGCCAGCAGGCCGCAGGCGGCGGATTCCAGGTAACCCTCAACGCCGGTAATCTGTCCGGCGAAGCGGAGCCGGGGCATTTGCGTCAGGCGGAGCGATTTATCCAGCAGGCGCGGGCTGTTCAGGAAGGTGTTACGGTGAATGCCGCCCAGCCGGGCGAATTCCGCTGATTCCAGCCCCGGGATGGCCTGGAAGATGGCCTTCTGGGCACCGTGTTTCAGTTTCGTCTGGAACCCGACCATGTTGTACAGCGTGCCCAGCGCATTGTCCTGGCGCAGTTGCACGACGGCGTAGGCGCGACGGCCGGTATGCGGGTCGGTCAGGCCGACCGGTTTCATCGGGCCGAAGCGAAGGGTTTCCTCGCCGCGTTCCGCCATGACCTCGATCGGCAGGCAGCCCTCGAAATAGGGCGTGTCCTTTTCCCATTCGTGGAACTCGGTAACGTCACCACCGCGCAACGCGGCGATGAAGGCCTTGTACTGGGCTTCGTCCAGCGGACAGTTGATGTAATCGGCGCCATCGCCCTTGTCGTAGCGGGACTGGAACCAGGATTTCGTGAAATCGATGGAATCGCGGTGGATTACCGGGGCGATGGCGTCAAAGAAGGCGAGGGAGTCTTCGCCGGTCAGTTCCCGGATCGCCTCGCCAAGGGACGGCGCGGTCAGGGGCCCGGTGGCGACGATGACGGATTCCCAGTCCGCGGGCGGCAGCCCTGCAATTTCCTCGCGCGCGATGGTAACGAGCGGTTCGGCTTCGAGCTGCCTCGTAACCGCGTCCGAAAAGGCATTGCGGTCAACCGCGAGTGCGCCGCCGGCCGGGACCCTGTTGGCATCGGCTGCGGCCATGATCAGGGAATGGCAGCGCCGCATTTCCTCATGCAGCAGGCCGACGGCATTGTGTTCCGCGTCGTCTGAGCGGAATGAATTCGAGCAGACGAGTTCGGCCAGACCGTCGGTCTGATGGGCATCGGTACCGCGGGTGGGCCGCATTTCATGCAGGATGACAGGGATGCTGGCGCGGGCCAGTTGCCAGGCGGCTTCGGAACCGGCGAGGCCGCCGCCGATGATGTGAACGGTGTCCAAGACGGTGCTTCCGATTTGTTTCGTTGTACAGGGGAGAACTTAGCGGTTGGCGGGTGGTTCGGGCAAAGAAAAAGCCGGCTTCGGTTTCCCGAAGCCGGCTTCGTCTTAATGTCTTCTCATCGACCGTAGATGACGTATTCACCTTTTTTACCGGTGAAAATTCCTGGTCCCTTCGGCTGATACGGGTCACCCCGTTGCGCTTCTGGAACATAGGGCTTGTATGGAATTTTCTGACAACCCGCCGTTACGAACGCAACCGCCGCAACAACCATCAGAACCAGACTACCCTTTTTCACCGTGAACACCTCATCCAAGTCGTTGGTTATGCAGATCAGAAGCTGATGCGCATACCGGCCGTTACGACGTCGATGTCGTCGATAGACACGCCCGGACGATCAAGCGCCCAGTTGTGATAACCGGCATAGACTTCGGCGCCGAGAGGCTCGACGACCTGAACGATCGCCAGGCTCCAGCGTTCGCCTTCATCACCATTTACGCCACGGTCATCATGCTGACCCCAAGCGAGGCCCAGACGGGTCTGGCCGAGTTCGGTTGCGTTGAAGATGTAACCGATACGCGCGTAGATGCGGTTTTCGTCGACATTGGCGCCTTCGGCGTCACGATCGGCGGCACTGAAGAAGAAGTTCAGGCCCATCGGCAGCAGAACACCAATCGACCCGTTGATGGTGTCGGTATCGGCGTTGAAAGCACCATTGCGTGTCGTGTCATAAGCAATGCCAGCCTTGACCTTGACGCCGCCAAAGTCGCCGCCATAACGCAGACCGAAGTTGGTGGTGTCTTCGTTCGCCATCGACGTCTGGAACTGGAAGCCCGCGAAGGTCGGCGAATCATAAGCAATGTGATCCGTACGACCGGCGTCGAGGTTGTTGAACACACCGGTCAGATTTGTAACCGCTGCGCCAGTTGCCGAGTTGATGAAGTTTTCACGGTTGTAAAGGCCGTCATCACCCGAATCCTGGATGATGTTCATGCCGGACATGTCACCGGCGACATGGTAACCGTCAGTCGCGAGGCTGGAGTCACCGATGGAGAACGTGCCGAGGGACTTGCTCGACAGGGCGATTTCCATCTGACGAACGACGAACGCCTGCTGCGAAACCGAAGCTGCGTTGGAGTCGAGGTTC
>CAXBEC010000011.1:0-18440 GCA_963974145.1 uncultured Alphaproteobacteria bacterium
CGAAGCCGTCGCCACCGTTATTCCCCGGACCGCACAGGATGGAAACCGGACAGGGTTGCCATCGTGCCTGAATAGCCAACGTCACAGTACTGCCGGCATTTTCCATCAGGTCGACGCCCGCAACCCCGGCTTCGACAGCAGCGGCATCGGATTGATACATCTCCGCAACGGACAAAAGCACCGAATCCGAAGGAAAGCCAGATACAGTCAGGTCGTCGGACATGGTCATGGCTTTGCCTTGCCCTGCCAGGTCAGGCGCATTGTCCGCGAGCGGAATTCCCGCCGGTACAGGACGAGCGCGACCCAGATCATCGCAAAGATCATGACCACCGGATGCACGAACCAGCCAAGCGTGGCGAGGCCGAAATAATACGCCCGGACACCGCGGTTCGCGTGTTTTGCGGCAAGCGATGCAATCGATGCAATCGTTTCACCGGTCACGGCATCGGCTTCGGTCACGGCACCGGGCGGCGGCGCCCCGCCGATCATGATGGCGCAGTAATTGTACTGCCGGCCGGACCATACGAATTTGAAAAAGGCATATATAAAAATGACAACCATAACCAATAGCTTCGCTTCCAGGGCGGCCCGGGACGTGGGGAGCGCGAAAGGCAAGTCCATTGCCAGCGCGACCGCGCGATCCGTGGCACCGACAACCGTCAGCAGCCCCGCGACAACCAGGATTGCTGTCGATGCGAAAAATCGCCCGGACCGCATCAGCGCATGAACAATCTGGATATCAACCATGCGGTTGTCCCGCTGGAGCATCTGCCGCATCCAGTCCAGCCGCCGCTCGGTCATACCGCCTACCAGATTATGCCGGGCCGCGGCGCTGCTGTCGGCGTACCAGTTGAAACCGACCCAGGTCACCACGGCAACGACAAAGGCGATGCGGTCGTACAGGGTGATATCCGTCAATAGCTGGTCCATGACCCGAAATCTTCCTGCAAATCTTTAAGTATGAGTGTGAGGAATCCAATATGAACAACAGTTCGACTTGGGAAAACACGTTAAAGTTAAACTTCCGGAATTTGTTTTCACAATCATTATTGTGAACAATTTGGTAAACAGAACACTAATCGTCCAGCCGCTGCAAAATACCGCCATGCAACCTGTCCACCCTAACCGATTGTGCCAGGGAAAGCAGATGCGCCATAGTCACGCACTGAGTTGCCTGTTGCTCGCAGCCATAACCGCGGCAGCGATCTGCATTTCTCCGAACGCCGGTGCGGCACGATTTGATCAGGCGCCCGCTGATGGCGCCAGACGGGACCGACTTTTCGAATGGTCGCCCCTGGTTCGGGATATCCAGAATTTCCTGACGGAATTCAGCATGCTTCCCGCGCCGGCGGATGGACGGCTCAGCCCCGAACTGCAGGAGGCCATTCGCGCCTATCAGCGCCAGCACGGCCTGAATGACGACGGCGAAGCCAGCGGCGCCCTGTTGCGGCACATGGAAAACACGGGCCGGCCGGCGGCGCTGAAACAGCGGCTGGCGGAAGCCAGGCGGGAACAGACGGCGCGCGCCCGAAAGGCGCTGCTGGCAAACCCCCAGACGCGCGACCTGCTCGACAACCCCGACGCGGCCCAAATAACCCGGCAGGGTCTTTCCGCCGATGCCTGCCTGCAATCTCCCAATCCGCAATGCCTCATAGACGAAGCGCTGCTGGCGACGACGGGGATCGAACGCAGCGATTATCGCGACTGGGCGCTGCGCGAAATTGTCCGGGCACAGGCGCTCAAGGGGAACGTGACGGATCTCCGCGCCAGTATCCGTCTCATCGGCGATGTCCGCCTTGTTATCGTTTCCCTTCGGGAAGCCGCCATCGGGCTGGTTGATGCGCATCTGCTCGACGACGCACAGGCACTCGCACAGACCATCCCCGACGACGGAAACCAGGCCCGGGTTCTGGCCGCCATTACCATCGCCGAGGCCGAGGACGCCGGGCCTCGCGCAACGACACCGCCTGCAACCCTGCCCGGCCTGATGAACCTGTTGTCCCGTCTGGATGATCCGGTTGCCGCCAGCGAAATTGCCGCCGAGGTTGCCGGCAAACTCGACGAAGCCGGCCGCCCCGGTGACGCGGCTGTCATCCTGGCGCAGGCGCGCGGTTTCGCCGGCCCGGAGGCCAGCGACGATACGCGACAGACCGTCCTGGGCATCCTGGCCGGCGCCTATGCAAGGATCGGCCAGACCACGGAGGCCATGGCCATCCTCACCGAACTTGGTGATATCGGCCGCGATCACATCGCGCTGGCCGAAACGGCGGGTCAGATTGCCCGTCGCCACCTGCCGAAAGAGGCGCTGGCACTGGCCGACAAACTGCGCTCGCCGCGCCTGCATGTTCTCGCTCTGTCAAAGATTGCAGCAGCGCAGTCCGCGCAGGGCGATCGCATTTCGGCAACCCGTATTCTCACACGGGCGATGACCGCCAGCCTGGACATAACCCGCCCCTTCGCCGCCGATTCCGCGCTGGCGGAAATTGCCGAGGTCTGGGCCGGGATGCCCGATTACACGCAGGCATTTGCGGTGATCGACAAAATCCGAAGCCGCGCGCTCCGGGCCCAGACTGTCTGGCGCTTTGCCGCCGGGAACGACAGCACCGCCGACGACCTGCAGGGCAAGGCCATCGAGGCGACCGATGCCGTCAACAGCGCGTTTGACCGCGCCTCCATCCTCACCGGCGCCGCGGTCCTGCTGGCGGAAAACGGCCGGCGGGAAGACGCCCGCGCCGTTTTCGCCATGGCGCTGCGCGACGCCCGAACGGCCCAGAGCGAATGGTGGCGGGCGCGCATCTTCAGCCGCCTCGCGGATGCGCTGATCCGGCTCTGACCGTTATCCGCTCAACTGGCGAAGCGCCGGTCGATTTCCATGAAGCTTTCCGTATTCACAATCGCCTCGCGATCCTTGAAGGACGCCATTTCGTCGGCCATCGCGGCGCTGTGGCCATCCCGTTTGATTGTTTCCAGCACCCGTTGCATCGCCTTGATCGCCGCTCGCTGCGTATCGCTGGGAATGATCACGATCTTGTAGCCGATCTCGGCCAGCCGCTGGGTGGAGAGCAGCGGCGTCTTCGCGCCCAGGAACATGTTGATCAGTTTCGGGCCGGGAATGCGCCGTGCGACTTCCTCGATTTCAGCTTCAGTGGTCGGCGCCTCCACAAACGCCACATCGGCGCCGGCTTCCATATACTGTTGCATCCGGTCGATGGCGGCGTCGAATCCCTCCACGGCAATCGCATCCGTCCGGGCCACGATCACCGTATCGTCATCCGCCGAGGCATCGCGGATCGCCCGGATCTTCTGGCAGAATTCCTGCGTCGTCACGATGCTCTTGTCATCGTAATGCCCGCAGCGTTTCGGGAAGGTCTGGTCCTCGACATGAAAGCCCGCAACGCCGGCCCGCTCAAAGGCCCGAACCGCCTGCCGTGCGTTCAGCGCATTGCCGAAGCCGGTATCCATGTCGGCGATAACGGGGACCTCGATCGCATCGACGATCTGCGCCAGCCGCGAGGCAACCTCCGACGGGCTGATCAATCCCATATCGGGAATCCCGGTGCTCCGCGCCGTGGCCCCGCCACTGACATAGACCGCCGGGAAACCGGCATTTTCAATCAGCCGCGCCGACAATCCGTCATAGCAGCCCGGCGCCGTGATGATGCCGTCCCCGGCAATAAGCTCACGCAATCTGGTCGATGCCCGCATTTCTTCTCTCCGTTATGATTTGCCGCGTCAGGCGTTCGGTGCAGACCAGGGCGCACGGGCGCCGGCTTCGCGTCCCGCGATCCGGCCGCCGATGAAACACTCCGACAGGTTTGCGCCGGAAAGATACAGATGCCCCCAGATGCTGCCAACCTCACCCGCCTCATACAGGCCCGGGATCGGTTCACCGAACCCGTTGAGCACACGCTGACAGGCATCATGCACAGGCCCCCCCTGGGTGTTGGACACAACCGGCCAGATCTCCCCGACGTAAAAGGGCGGCCGGGAAATCGGGACCATCGACGCCCCCGGCCGGCCGTGATCCGCGTCAGTACCTTCGGCGCAGGCCGCGTTCCAGCGGGATAGCGAAGCCTCGAGTTGCGCCGCATCGCAACCGATGATCGCGGCCAGTTCGGCGACACTGTCGGCCCGCTTGAGGATACCGTTTTCAACCTCGCCCAGATTATCGGCGCTCCACTGATACGGCGGCACGGCCGCATCATTGTAGACGATACCGCCCAGCGGATACATGCCCCGCCCGGCTTCATCCACCACGGCGAAACAGGGTACGAACGGCTGCTGCATTGTCGAGGGGTTCATCGCCTCCAGCGCCCGGTGGCCGGTATCCTGCAGGTAGGGATCGTATTCGTTCATGAAGCGGCGTCCCCGCCGGTCCAGCAGGATCCAGCTCATCGGTGCGGCCGAGGCACGCACATCGGGCACCCAGTCCGGCAGCCGCTTCATCCGGATACCGAACGGGAATGCCGGGTCGGGATGGCGGAATCCATAGGAGCCGTGGAAATGCCACATGTGCCAGAGCGCCGCCCCGGCGGTCGTGGCCATGCGCAGCCCGTCGCCGGTATTGCCCCGGAAAGCCGCGGACAGGACCGGGTTGATCTGCCAGTGCTGGCGCTGCATCGCCGGATTGGCCTCGAACCCGCCGCAGGCCAGGATCACGCCGCGGCGGGCGCAGATGGAGACAGGCCCGTCCGGCCCCTCAACCCAAAGGCCCTGCACCGCGCCGTCCGGCCCCAGAATGAGTCGCCGCGCCGGCGTGGAAAACCGCACCGCAATGTCCCGGCTGACAACGTTATCTTCCAGCACCTTCATCATATTGGTGCCGTTGCGCAGGGAACGGGCATGGGAATAACCGGCGACCCGGTCGAAACCGGGCACCGACTCGACTTCCAGGAAATACATCGAGCCATGACCGGGAAACGGATAATTGCCGGGCCGGTCGATCCGGGCCAGTTCGGCGCCGTTCACCTTTGCCAGCTCGCGCACATAATCATGCAGTTCGAACATGCCGTCGACAAAGGCGTGCAGGACATCGTCCGGCGTCGTGCCGTCATTGGTGGCCTGCAGATAGGCGAAGGCCGCGTCGCGGTTATCTGACAGGCGCAGCCCGCCACCGGCGCAGATGGAGATACCACCGAGATGCGGCATCTTTTCGATCAGGAGTGTTTCGGCGCCCGCGTCATGGGCGGAAATGGCCGAGACCGCGCCGGCGAAACCATAGCCGACAACAATGACGTCGACGGACTCATCGAACCGTTCCACACGATCAGGAAACACCCCCATGCCCGTGGTCACTGTTTTGGCGAAACCCAGGCCAGCGCTTCCTTTACGAAGCCCGGCAACACCGCTTCATGTTCGGTATCGATCTCGATCTGCGCACTCATCCCGGCGCGCAGCACCGGCCCGTCATCGGGGTTGTCGAGGATAAGGCGGATCGGCAGGCGCTGCACCACCTTGACCCAGTTACCGGTCGCGTTCTGCGGCGGCAGGATGGCGAATTCCGCCCCCGTTGCCGGGCTGATCGTGCCGACCTGCGCGGTCCATTTCACATCCGGATAGGCATCGATCTCGATCGTCGCCTTCTGGCCGGTCTTCACATGGGTCAGCTGGGTTTCCTTGATATTGACCTCGATCCACACGGATTTGTCGGAAATGATCGCGAAGAGCGGTTCTTCCGCCTTGACGAATTCACCGGGTTCAAGCGTGATCTTGCTGATCCGGCCGGATGACGGCGCGCGGATGATGGTCCGCTGGAGGTCCAGCGACGCCCGGTCATATACTGCCTGCGCCTGCAGATAGGCCGGGTATTCTTCTACCTTCAGATCCGGATCGCCATTCAGCCCGGCCAGGATCTGGCGGATTTCCTGTCGCAGGATCGTGATGTTCTGTTGCGCCGAATTGCGCTGGCGCCGCGCCTGGTCGAGGCTTTCCTCCGACGCGTTCCCGCGGGAGCGCAGTTTTTCGCGCCGCTCGAACGTCTTGTTGAAGTAAGAAAAATCATCGCGCGCCAGCTTGAGCTCGGCCTGTTTCACCCGGTAATTCGCGCGCAGCGATTCAACATCGTTGCGAATCCGCCGCAGCGCCGCCTGCGCTTCCGCCTGCTCAATGACATAGGCTTCCGCGTCGATCTGGAACAGGATCTGCCCTTCCCGCACGGTGGCATGCTCGCTCACATCCACGGCCCGAACCTTGCCGGACACTTCCGAACTGATCGCGATCTTGTTCGCCTTCACGAAGGCATTCTCGCTCGATACATAGCGCTGGCCGGTCACATAGACATAGGCGCCGATCAGCGCCGCCGCCCCGGGAATAACGATCAGCAGGACCAGGCGGAACAGGAATTTCGCGAACCGTCTCGGCCGGCGCGGCGTCGGCTTTATTTCTTTGGCTTCGCTATCAGTCACCGGAACCTCCAATACGCGCCACGCGCGAAGCGCCGGACATTTCGGCGTCATTTGCCGATTGCCGCGCCGATACATTGTTCATAATCGCTGACAGAAGTTCGCCAAGCTTTTTGCGGTCGGCGACGGAAAGCCCTTCAAGCGCCGCCTCCTGTACGTCGTTGGCCAGTACGATCATCTTGTCCAGCAGCGGCCGCGCCGCCCGGGTCAGGTAAAGCCTGTGGACACGGCGGTCGCTGGCATCCGGCCGGCGTTCAACCCATCCGGATGCTTCCAGACGATCGACCATGCGGCCGATTGTCATGCGGTCGACTTCGATCATTTCGGCAAGGCCGCTCTGATTCACGCCTTCGCTTCGGGCAAGAAACACCATGACCCGCCATTGCGACCGGGTCAGCCCCATATCCCGCGCCCGGTCATCAAACTGGGTGCGCATCAGGCGCGAAATGTCGTTCAGCATGAAGCCGAAAAGATGATCTACGGATTGACTGGACATGGTCGGCAAAATAGGTGGGTGGCTTATAATAAGCAAGTATTATAATAACACCTGTTACGTTTTCCGGGCGGTCCCGGCGAAAACCCGGCAAGGCCGGTATCAGGCGGCGGCAACGCGTCGAAGCGCTATCGTGCGCACCCGGCAGCAATGTTAGAAAATCCTTGTTTTTTGAGCCGTTTTACATCGAAAACCGACGGTTTTGATCGGTTTCAGGCCGCTCGATTCACGTTAAGGCACTGATAATCATAGAAAACAGGGTGTTTTCGCGGCAAAATGTCTACAAATGTCAACATAGAGGCAATTTTGCCCGCACCCCGTACCACCAACCAAAATATCTGTATAATCCTATAACCTGGAATATCAACCCATGCCCGCCTGAAATTACGTGGCACCGAGTTCCTTCTTGAGATCGTCCAGGATGATCGTCTTCCAGTCATGGATCTGTTCGTAGAACAGGCTGCCCGCGATACTGTCGACATAGACCGTATAGCCGGAATCATTGGTAATCGTCGGCCACACATACAGGCCTGCCGCTTCCTTCCAGAAATACTTGTTCTGGGAGGACACGCCCTTCACGGTCCCGACTTCCGAATCCGCCTCGACAATATAGAGATGACGGGCCATCACCGTATTGGCCGCCTTGAAAAATTCGTCATAGGACTTGCCGGCTGCCGGAATCCAGACGCCACCTTCTTTCGGCCGCAGTTCCGCCGCCGTCGAACAGGCCGCCAGAATCAATCCGGCCGCCATAAGCGTCAGAATTTTCAGCATTTTACAGTCCCCTTTAAGTCTCGAACTTTTTTGCAGCATACCAGAACCCGTTGCGGGAATGAAATTGTTAATAAAATCCTTCATTGCATGATTTTTAAAAGGTAGCTATATACCATTTCGCTATTTTTTTGACAGCCGTGACCAATATCACTTCGCAGGGACGGGATGTATGACACTGTATATTCCGGAAAGTGCCGAACACCAGCAATCGGGATGGTAACGGATGCATGTTTCTAACGACGAAATACAGCGCAGTGTAAAGAAATGGCTGCGCATTGCTGCCGATCACGGCGACTTGCCGATTGTGCTTATGCCGTTTGATCCGGAAGGCAGCGACGAATGTGACTCGGCCGTTTCCGCACGCAGGCATTCGGAAACCCCGTCACGGTAGCAGGGAGTGACCAATGGAAGTCGATAATTATTCATCCGTCCAGCGGCCCGTCTCCTTTCCGTCCGGACAATCGACTGTCGCCAAATCACCCGCAAGCGATCGTCGCGATACAGACGAACCCCGGCGGGAATCGACGATCCCCGCGGCCTCCGCGGCGACCGGCGACGAAGAAGAAAGCTTCAATCCTTCCGCGCCACGGGGCTCGCTGCTCGACATTTCCGTCTGACACGGCACAAAGCCACCCCGTCTATCTTCAATATTACCGTCTTCGTCTTGCGGCCAGGCGTGTCTTGCGTTTGACTGGCCGCCGCTGCGCGTATCATCGTTGACGCAAGCCATCTGATATTCGAAGAAGCGGGAAGGACATTACATGACAGGGTCAACGGAAACCGGGCCGGGCAAGCGCATTGCGCTGCTGGCGCTGCACCTGGAAAGCAACCGCTTCGCGCCGCCGGTCGGTCGCAAGGATTTCGCCGAAAAGGTCCTGTTATCCGGCGATGACATCATGACCGACGCCGCAAAGGAATATTCCCGCATGGGCGGTACGATGACCGGCTTCATCGATGCGATGAACCGGAGCGGCCCTTGGACCCCTGTTCCCATCGTCGTCGCGGATATCGGCGCGGCCGGACCGATCGCCCATGATTTCTATCTGGAACTATACGAGGAAATGCGGCGCGGGCTGGAAGCAGCCATGCCGCTGGACGGCGTCTATTTCGGCCAGCACGGCGCCGCCGTAACCACCGAAATCCCTGACCCGGACGGCGCCATGTTCGCCATGGCGCGCGCCATCGTCGGGCCCGATGTGCCGGTCATCTCGACACTGGACCTGCATGGCAACATTTCGGACGAGATGGTGGCCGCAACCGATATGCTGATCGCCTACCGCACGAACCCGCATGAAGACCAGTATGAACGCGGTGAGGAAGCCGCCGGCGCCATGCGCGAACTGCTCGCCGGGCTGAAGCCACAAACCGCCTTCATCCGCCTGCCGCTGGTAGCGCCGCAGGTCTGCCAGCGCACCGCCGTCGGCCCCTATGGCGCAGCCATCGACAGGGGCCAGACCTTTATCGACGACGAGATCATGAACGTCTCCATCCTCGGCGGCTTCACCTATGGCGACACCCCCTATAACGGCATGGCCTTCCTGGTAAGCACGCGCGGCGAGCTGGGCCGGGCACGTGCCATTTGCCGTGAACTCGCGGAACTCGTTTGGGCGCAGCATGATTATTTCGTCCCGCAGCTGACGCCGCTGGACGACTGCGTTGCACGGGCGGTCGCCTGCGGCGCGGATCCGGCATTGCCGTCCATCATCATTGCCGATGTCGCGGACAACCCCGGCGGCGGTGGCCGGGGCAATACCATCTGGCTGCTCGAGGCCCTGGTGGCGGCAAACGCGAAAGGCGCGATCCTGGGCGTCATGAACGACCCGTCGCTGGCGGCGGAAGCCCACGCTCTGGGAGTCGGCACAAGCTTCGAAGCCCATTTCAACCGCGCCGAAGCCGATGTCCATTCCAGGGAATACCGCCACGAGGCAACCGTCCTGAATCTGTCGGACGGCAAATTCATCGGCGCGGAGCCCGGCACCTTCGCCAACCTGCAACTCGACCTCGGCCCCACGGCGGTGCTGCAGGTCGGCACCGTCACGGTGGTCGTGGCGTCGATCCGCGAGCAATGCATCGATCCGAATTTCTTCGAAAGTTTCGGCGTGAGCGTGGCCGGGGCCCGCAGCGTCACCGTGAAGTCGCGCGGGCATTTCCGCGCCGGGTTCCTGCCCTATTTCCCGCCGGAGCGTGTCATCGAATGCGACGCACCGGGACTGTCCTCCCCGACCCTGTCGAATTTCGACTGGAAAGGGTTTCCGCGACCGGTCTTCCCGCTCGATCCCGACACACAATGGACCCCGCCCGACTGGTAGCGGACACCGGCCATTCCAGATCGGGCGTCAAAACGGCTACCGCAGACAGGCGTCCCGCCATATAGTGGCGCCTTCAATTTCGCGCGGAGCAAGATGGCCCGCAAACGGTAAGACACGGGCCAGGGCCCCGGTCACTGCCGGATTCCGCCAACGACGGGGAGAACGACAAATGGCGAAACGACGCGTACTCATTACCGGTGCTTCCGGCGAAATCACACGGCAACTGCTGCCGACCTTTCGCGACCAGTATGACCTTACCCTGCTGGATACGCGCCCGAGCCAGCACGCCAATGACATCATCGAAGCCGATATCGGAGACCCGGATGTCGACAAGTACCGCCAGCACTTCCGCGGGATCGATACCATCGTTCATAACGTGCGTGCTAAAACCCCCGGGGTAAAGACGAGTGCGCCGGGACAGTGGAAAAAGGACCGGCCCGGTCCCGAGCCGGTCGAAGGCTACTTCGTGGAACGCAAAAGCGTCGACATGGCATTCAACGTGCTGCGCCTGGCCGTGGAAGAGAAGATTCGCCGTGTCGTCATCACTTCCTCGAACCATGCCGCCGACTGGTATGAGAGCAAACTGCATAACGGAAAGCTGGATACGGTCGGACCGGAAACCTATCCGCGTTCCGACAATTTCTACGGCTGGGCCAAGGCGACATACGAACATCTGGGTTTCATGTTCGCCACCGGCCGGTTCGGCCATGTCGTTGAAAACGTACAGGTCCGCGTTGGCGCGCCACGCCCGATACGCGCCGCCGATTTCAATGGCGACCAGGTCACCTACAAACGCGACCTCGGCGCCTATATCAGCGAACGCGATATGCGGCAGCTTTATAACAAGTCGATCGAGGCCGGTGATATCCGCAACGAAGACGGCATCCCGTTCCAGATATTCTACGGCGTTTCCAACAACACGCGTGGCTTCTGGAGTATCGCCAATGCGCGCCAGGTTATCGGCTACGAACCGGAGGACGACTCGGAAATCGAATTCGCCGAAGAAATCCGCCAGCACATCACGACCAATGGACGAACGATGTAACGACCCGGCAAAGCTTTCGTCATCGTCAAACCAGGAGCGCTTCCATGGAAATTTCTCTCGATATCCAGACGACCCTGCCGGTGGATTCCGACGTCGCGACACTTGTCGGACGCGTCTGGCGTCCTGATGTGAACGGACCTTCGGTCGTCACGCTGCGGGACGGCAACCTGTTCGACATCACCGCCGCGGCGCCGACAGTTACCGACCTGATCAATGCAGACGATCCGACAACATATGACCGCTACGCGGTCGGCGACGACCTTGGCCCGGCCGGGCCGATCATCGCCAACAGTGCTGCGGATGGACGCGATACGTCCAAACCCTGGCTGCTGGCGCCGGTCGACCTGTCGGCGCTGAAAGCGGCGGGCGTCACCTTCGTCGGCTCGATGCTGGAACGGGTGATCGAGGAACGCGCCGCGGGCGACCCGGCGGCGGCGGAGGAAATCCGCCGTGTCATCATGGGCGCCATCGGCGACAATCTTGCCGCCGTCGTTCCCGGCTCCCCGGAAGCCGCCGACCTGAAGCGGGCGCTGCTGGAACGCGAAATGTGGTCGCAGTACCTTGAAGTCGGCATCGGGCCGGATGCGGAAATATTCACCAAAAGCCAGCCGATGTCCGCCGTCGGCACCGGCGCGGAAGTCGGCATCCATCCGGGTTCGAGCTGGAACAATCCGGAGCCTGAAATTGTCCTGATCCTCGGTGCCAGCGGGAAAATCGTCGGCGCCACGCTGGGCAATGACGTCAACCTGCGCGATTTCGAAGGGCGCAGCGCCCTGCTGCTGGGCAAGGCGAAGGACAACAACGCGTCCTGTTCCGTCGGGCCCTTCATCCGGCTGGTCGACGAATCCTTCAGGCTGGACGATATCCGCAACGCGCTGCTCAGCATGCGGGTTACCGGCGACGACCAGTTCGTGCTGAACGGCGAAAGCTCGATGCAGCGGATCAGCCGCGACATTGCCGACCTCGCCGGGCAGACCCTGGGCGCATATCACCAGTACCCGGACGGCGCGGCCCTGTTCACCGGCACCGCCTTCGCGCCGACCAAGGATCGCGGCGCGCCGGGTGAAGGCTTCACCCACAAGGTCGGCGACATCGTCACCATCTCGAGCCCCAAGCTCGGGGCGCTGACCAATCGGGTCATCACCAGCGACAAGGCCACGCCCTGGGCGTTCGGCGTATCGGCGCTGATGCGCAATCTCGCCGGACGCGGCGTTCTCAAATAGGGGAGACACAGCCATGAAAACCATTCTGATAACCGGCGCGGCGGGTGGCGTCGGTACGTTCCTGCGCAAGGAGTTCAAGGGCAAGTACAAGCTGCGCCTGTCCGACATTGCCCCGATCAGCGACCTGGCGCCGGACGAGGAATTCATCCCGGCGGATCTGACCGACCTGGAAGCGGTCAAGACTGCGACACAGGGCGTCGACGGGATATTCCATCTGGGCGGATATTCGGTTGAAGGGGACTGGCAGACGATACTCGACGCCAACATCATCGGGTTACGCAACCTGTACGAGGCAGCCTATCAGACCGGCGTGAAGCGGGTGGTTTTCGCCAGTTCAAATCATGCTGCCGGATTCTACCGCCGTGACCAGGTCATCGACCACACAGCGATACCGCGTCCCGACAGCCGCTACGGCGCTTCCAAGGCATTCGGGGAAGCGATGGGGGCGCTCTACGCGGACAAGTACGGGATGGAAATAACCTGTATCCGCATCGGCAATGTTGCCATGGAGCCCGCCGATAAACGCCGGCTGTCGATCTGGGTCACACCGCGGGACCTGGCGCAGCTGGTTTCCATCGGACTGGAACATCCGGATATCCACTACGAAATCTTCTACGGCATGTCCGACAACCGGCAGGCATGGTGGGACAACAAAAATGCCTACGGGTTCGGCTATCGTCCGCAGGACAAGAACGACGGCTTTATTGAAGAGGTCATGGCCGCCGAAACGCCGAAGCCCGACGGCGACCTGACGGAAATCTATCAGGGCGGCACTTTCGTGGCCTCCGAATCCGGCGGCGCGCCGGCGAAGAACCGCTAGGTCAGGCGGCAATGTTCCGGCAATGTCGGAACCGGATCAGCGGCGGTTCTGCTGTTCGTTGCTGATCTTGATCAGCGGGAAATCCTTTTCCGCGCCGATAACGGTTTCATCTTTGGCGAAGAGCGGCGGCGACAGCAGGTAGCCGGCCAGGAGCTTCGCAACATTGTCCAGCGAGCGGATATGGATTCGTTCGTAGCCATGCGACGCGTCCAGGCCGAAACAGACCAGCGCCGTGCGGATATCGTTGCCGGCCTCCAGCGCGGCGGCGGCGTCCGACCGGTAGTAATTGAAGATGTCCCGGCTGAACTCCAGCTGATCGCGCTTGCACAGGTCGATGAGATGCTGGGTCAGGTGGCGGTCGAACGGCCCGCTGGAATCCTTCATGGCGACCGTGACGCCGAATTCGCAGGTGTTCTGGTTCGGCGCGACCGTGCCGTTATCCACGGCCACCATCTCCGCCACATCGCCATGCAGCACATGGGAGGCGCCGACACCGACTTCTTCTGAAATCGTGAACAGCAGATTGCTGTCCAGCGCCGGTTCCTGACCGGCATCGCGCAGCGCCTTTGCCGCGGCCAGCATGCAGGCGACCCCTGCCTTGTCATCCAGATACCGCGAATTGACAAACCCGTTGTCGAGGAATTCGGTGCCCGTATCCACCGCGATGAAGTCACCCACCCGGAAGCCCAGGTCCCAGAGATGATCCAGGTTGCTGCAGGGTTCATCGACGCGGATTTCGACATTGTCCCACTTCACCGGCTGGGAATCGATTTCCTCGTTATAGGTATGGCCTGACGCCTTGAGCGGCAGGACCGTGCCACGGAATTCCTGTCCCTCTTCGGTGAAGATCGTTACCCGCGCGCCTTCCGCAAACCGCGCCGACCAGTAGCCGATCGGCACACAGGCGAGCCGGCCATTATGCTTGAGCTGCTTGACCATCGCCCCCAGCGTATCGAGATGCGCGACGACCGCGCGGCGGGGGTTTTTCTGCTTGCCCGCCAGGTAGGCGCGGATCGCGCCGCGCCGGGTCAGCTCGTAGGGGATGTCCAGTGCGTCCAGTTCCTGGCAGGTGTGCCGGACGATGGTGTCGGTCTTGCCGGACGGGCTGCGGATCGCCAGCAGGCGGCCCAGCACGTCCTTGATATAATCGGTGTCAACGGAAGGAACATTCATACGTCAGATCCCTGCTCTGCTAATTGGCGGCCGAGATCGCGAGAACGGGTCTGCGGGAACAGGTAATCGATAAAACGCTCCGCCACGGGTTGCGGCTCATGGTTTGCCAGTCCCGGCCGCTCATTGGCCTCGATGACATGATAGCCACGCGCCTTGACGTCCGGAACCAGAAAATCGAACCCGACCACCGGCATGTCCAGAATGCGCGCGCCGGCAATCGCGGCCGATACCAGGCGCGGGTTCACATGGTCGGTCACGTCGTGAATGGTGCCGCCGGTATGAAGGTTCGCCGTTTTCCGTACGGTAATGGGAACACCCGCATCCGGGACATCGTCCATGCCGTACCCCGCTTCCCGGACCGTGCGCACGGTTTCATGGTCGATCGGAATATTGCTCTCCCCCCCGGTAGTGGCGCGGCGGCGGCGGCTCTGCTTGCCGATCAGTTCGGTGACGGTATGTTTTCCGTCGCCCTGGACGGTCGGCGGACGGCGTATCGCGGCAGCAACAACCCGGCCGTCGATAACGATGATACGCAGGTCTTCGCCTTCGACATATTCCTCCAGCAGGACCTTGTCGTTGACGGTGCGGGCGCGTTCTATCGCCGCGGTGATTTCGTCCACCTCGCGAAGGTCGATGGAGATGCCGTTGCCCTGTTCGCCGCGCGCCGGCTTGACGACAACGCGCGGATACTGCGCCAGGAACTGCCGGATGTCCGCCTCGGTTTCGACGATGGCCTGCGCGGGCACCCTGATTCCGCCGCCGGCCAGCAGCTTACGGGTGACCGATTTGTCGTCGCAGCGGCTCATGGCGACGGCGGAGGTAAAGTCGCTCAGCGATTCCCGGCACGAAATCGACTTGCCCCCCAGGGAAAGACGGAAAAAGCCGTTCTCGGCATCCTGAACTTCGACAAAAATGCCCCGTCGCCGCGCGGCATCGACGATGATCTGCGCGTAAATATTCAGGGATTCTTCCTGTTCAGGCCCCACGAAGAGCGGCTCATTAATCGTGTTCTTGTTCTTGATGCAGTACACCGGCACCTGTTCGAAACCCACCTGCCGGTACAGGGATATTGCCGTACCGTTATCGTGCATGACCGACAGGTCCATGAAGGCGCGGCCACGCTCCTTGAACACGCCGGCCAGCGCATGCACCAGGCACATGCCGACCCCGGGCACCGGACATTGCGCATCTACGGCGAGCGCCCAAAGGCTGCTGCCGTTATCCGGATCCTCAATCGCGCGGCGATGGTCGACACCGGTCACCGTCCCGACAATCTTTCCCGTCGCCCGGTCCACCGCGACCAGCAGGATCAGATAGTTGTCATCGGCATGGTCGGCCAGGAAACCCGGGTATACCGGCACCATGCCGTGCGATTTGTAAATCCGGTTGATATTGTCCTCGTCGCCGGCGCCCCGTGCCAGCCGAATATCCACCGGCACCTGCGCAGCCGGGGACAGCTCATACGGCCCCAGCGGCAGGCGGAAGGTCAGCGACGGATCGAGGAACATCTGCTGTGGGGCCAGCGAGATCACGACGTTCGCATCCCGGGAATACAGCGCGACATCGCGCTGCCCGTTCTTTTCATGCGACAGCTCGTCCACAAGGGTCGTGGGGTCCTCGAAGGTCTGTCCGAATATCAGACGTCCCCAGCCGCAATCAACGAAGGCGTTGGCGCGCATGGCATCGACATGCGCCCCCTTCGGCGCCACGCCCCAATGCTTCAGTGACGTCATCTGGTTAGGGTCCATCGGATCGCCCGTCGCGGGCGAAAGGTTTTCCGGTATCTGTTCAGATATCATGAGTCTGTAACCATAGTTCCAGGACAGCGACCTGCCAGAGTTTCGAACCGCGCAGCGGCGTGATATGCCCCTTGGGGTCGGCGAGCAGTTCTTCCACGTAATCGGGTTTGAACAATCCCCGTTGCCGGGCGGTCGGCCCTGTCAGCGCCTCCCGGACGTATTCGAGATAGGGCCCTTCGATATATTTCAGCGCGGGTACCGGGAAATACCCCTTCGGCCGGTCAATGACATCCGACGGGATGACCTTGCGAGCCGCGTTCTTGAGGACGGTCTTGCCCCCGCCCATGATCTTCATTTCCGCCGGCACCCGGCCCGACAGTTCAACAAGTTCATGGTCCAGGAAGGGGACACGCGCCTCCAGCCCCCAGGCCATGGTCATGTTGTCGACCCGTTTCACCGGGTCATCCGCCAGCATGATGGTCGTATCCAGGCGCAGGGCCTTTTCCGCCGGGCGGTCGGCCCCCGGCATGGCGAACTGGCCGGCGACGAATTGCAGGCTGTGATCGCCGTTGACATGCGCATCATCGACCGCACGGGCGAATTCATCATGGTTCCGGTCGAAGAAGACTTTCGCGTAATCCGCCACCGGGTCATTGCTGTCCATCAGCGGCGGGTACCAATGATAGCCGCCGAACACCTCGTCGGCCCCCTGCCCCCTCTGCACCACCTTCACATGTTTGGCGACCTCCTGCGACAGCAGGAAAAACCCGACATTGTCATAGCTGACCATGGGTTCAGACATCGCCGCAAAGGTCTGCGGCAGGGTCTCAAGCAGATCCGTCGAGGGGATAAACAGCTTGCTGTGGTCGGTGCCGAAATGGGCGGCGATCATGTCCGAATACTGGAACTCGTCGCCTTTTTCGCCGCCGGCTTCCTCAAACCCGATGGAAAAGGTCTTCAGGCCGGTCTGCCCAGCCTCCGCCAGCAGCCCGACAATCAGACTGGAATCGACGCCGCCGGACAACAGCACGCCGACCGGCACGTCGGCAACCATCCGCCGCTTGACCGCAAGGCGCAGCGCATCCAAAACCCGCTCTTCCCATTCCCCGGCGCTCAGCGCCAGGTCGCTGGCGTCCTGCACAAGGTCGAAGCGCCAGTAAACCGTATCGCTGCGTCGGCCATCCGGCTCGAATACGGCGATGGTGGCGGGCGGCAGTTTGCGCACGCCTTTCAGGATCGTGAAGGGCGGCGGCACCACCGCGTGGAAGCTCATGTAATGATGCAGCGCAACCGGATCGATTGCCGTGTCGACGCCACCCGCCGCAAGGATCGCCGGCAGCGAGGACGCGAACAGGAGGCCGTCCGCCCGCTCCGCGAAATACAGCGGCTTGATGCCCAGCCGGTCGCGCGCCATGACCACCCGGCCACTGTCCCGTTCATGAACGGCGAAGGCGAACATGCCCTGCAGCCGGTTGACGCAATCCTGCCCCCAGGCGTGATAGGCCTTGAGAATGACTTCGGTGTCGCTGGTGGAAAAGAAGCGGTAGCCCTTGCCTTCAAGCTCGGCTTTCAGCTCCCGGTAATTGTAGATGCAGCCGTTGAAAACGAGCGACAGCCCGAGTTCGGAATCGACCATCGGCTGCTGGCCGTGATTGGACAGGTCGATAATCTTGAGCCGACGGTGCCCCAGGGCGACGCGGCCCTGCGCGTGGATGCCGCTCGCGTCCGGGCCCCGGGGCGCCAGACGTTCGACCATTCGGCCAATCGCACCGGTATCGGCCGGCGCACCATTGAAGGTAACGTGTCCGCAAATGCCGCACATAGCGCGCTTACATGGCCTTTCCGCGACAGACGCTATCGCAAAAAATGTTTCCGAGAGGATTTCTGAAAAGACATAATCATATCATTAGGCATGTCAAGGCAGACTCCCGAATTCAAAATATAAAATCAAAATTCCGTTCAGAATTTTTATTCTATATTCGAAATCAAACAGTATTCCTGATTCAAATTCTTATTTTTAAATTGTTAATATTGCCTAAATTTAATGCAGCCCTGCCTTTTTACGGGCATTTCCAATTCGCACCTGTTTTAATTCATGCCGTCACCTGCAACGTCAGGATCGGGCGCGCCCTTACGCGGCATAATTTCCGTCGAGTTCGTCCTCAATAAAGGCGCGGACGATTTCCTCCATCGAGCTGTCGGCACCGAAGCCCAACTCCCGGCCGCGATCCGCCGCGAAATGCATCGGCCAGCCGGATACGATCTTCTGGATATCCGGATCGGGCTGCCATTGGATACGCTCGGTCACTTTCTTCCCGGCGACCGCGGCCAGCGCGTCGACCATTTCCCGCACCGTATGGGTGATGCCCGGAATCGATACCGACCGGCTGGGCCCCCAGGCATCGGCGGGCAGTTCGGCCGCCCGGATGAAGGCGTCGACAACCCGGCGCGGCGACAGCAGCC
>CAXBEC010000012.1:0-18006 GCA_963974145.1 uncultured Alphaproteobacteria bacterium
AGACGACGGCGGCGACCTCTTCGGTGCTGGCCGGGCGTATCACCAGGTTGCAGGCGCCTTGGAACATGCCGCGTTGCTCGACGAGATAGGGTGCGATATCCGCCGACGAGTCATACCACCCGTTCGGCCCGACGATCTCTCTGATCCGGGCCATAGCGGTCGCGCGCGGCGATAATGTGTCCTCAGGGGACATGTTTGTTTCCTTCCTGCCATTCAGCATGTATTGCATCGCCGCTTGCGCCGCAAGAAGCGGCAAAGAATGTCATGCTAACCGCGTGGCGCTGCCGCCCGACGCAACCGGTCATTGATGGCCCGGCCCAACCCGATTTCCGGGATCGGCATGACGGCAATGCCGCTACAAGGCACCGTATCCAGCATACGCAGGCTGGCGAACAGGTTCGCCGCTGCTTCGGTCAGGTCCCCGGTCGGACTGAGGTTGAATGCCGCTTCCGGCGCTGGACCAAACCCCAGCAGCGCCTCACCGGGGCGCGCCCTGACCGCGTTCATGCGCAAAGGACAGGACGGGGCGTAGTGACTGGTCAGCATACCGGGCGATTTTGGTGCTTCGTCATCGCTGCCGGCGACTCTGAGGGAGAGGCCCAGCAGAGCTTCCATATCCTCCGCAGTCACGCCACCCTCACGCAGCAGCGTCGGGGGCGAGCCTGTGGTGTCGAGCACGGTCGATTCCAGGCCGATCGCGCAAGGCCCGCCGTCGAGAATGATTGCAACCTTTTCGCCAAGCTCTGTGGCGACGTGTTGCGCTGTCGTCGGACTGATCCTGCCGGAAACATTGGCGCTGGGCGCGGCGACGGGTATGCCTGCGGCGCGCAACAGTAACCGCGCGCCTTCCGGGGCCGGAACGCGGATTGCGACAGTATCAAGGCCGGCACTGACCAAAAGGGAAAGGCCGGAATCAGCTCGTCGCGGCGCTACAAGGCTTAACGCACCGGGCCAGAATGCTGCGGCAAGCCTTTCCGCGATTGGTGGCAAGTCAACGATCTCACGGGCTGCCTCGATATCGGGCACATGGACAATCAGGGGATTGAATTGCGGACGTCCCTTTGCAGTGTAGATCGCCGCGACCGCCCGGTCATTGGTGGCATCGGCGCCGAGCCCGTAGACCGTCTCTGTTGGGAACGCCACAAGTTCGCCGGCCCGCAATGCGCTGGCGGCTTCGGTTATGTTTTCAGGCGTGAGTGGAAGGATGCGTGCCATAATCGGGCAGCGGGGGCACCCTAGTTGGGGATCGGGATATCCGTCCCGTCGTCGAGGTCGATATCGAGGATTGCCATATTGAAGGCATAGGACAGTTCGCCGTCCTCTTCGTCACGGAACAGGACACCGATGAATTCATCATCGATCAGAACTTCGCAAGAACCGTCTTTCTGTTCCTTCAGCGTGATCGCGTTATTACCGAACTTGCGGCGCAGGTATTTCTCGACACTGAGGAGTTCTGATCGTTTCACAACAGCTTCCTTGGCTGGAATTCAGGCACGGTGGGACCATAGCGCTTTCGGCGGGGCTGTAAAGAAGGTTGGTGTATTTTTACCCGGCAAAGTTGGGGCTTTCTTCTTTCGGTACTAGTGGTTAGTGTCCGCCAGTTTTTAATATCGGGAGGTCTGACATGGCACGATTCAGGATCGCAGTTATCCCAGGAGATGGTATCGGCAACGAGACGGTGCCTGAAGGAATCAAGGCGCTGGAAGCGGCGAGCCGGAAATGCGGTTTCGAACTGGCGTTCGACCATTACGACTGGAGCTGCGAGACGTATGCCAAAACCGGCCGGATGATGCCGGAGGACGGCCTGGACCAGCTCCGCAACCATGACGCCATTTTCCTCGGCGCCGTTGGTTTCCCCGGTGTCCCCGACCATGTTTCGCTTTGGGGGCTGTTGATACCGATCCGGCGCGAATTCCAGCAATATGTCAATTTGCGGCCGGTTCGCCTGTTGCCCGGCATTACGCCGCCGGTGCATGGGTACAAGCCCGGTGATATTGATTTCTATGTCGTTCGCGAAAATAACGAAGGCGAATATTCTGAAATCGGTGGTCGTATGTATGAGGGCACACCGCAGGAATTCGTGCTGCAGGAGAATATCTTCACCCGCAAGGGTGTCGACCGGATAATGCGTTACGCCTTTGATCTTGCCGCCAGCCGCAAGAAGAAGCATCTGACTTCGGCGACGAAATCCAACGGCATCATGCATACAATGCCGTACTGGGATGAGCGGTTTGCCGCCTTGTCGTCGGATTATCCGGAAGTCACAACGGATCAGTATCATATCGATATCCTGTGTGCCCATTTCGTACAGCACCCGGACTGGTTCGACGTCGTTGTCGGCAGCAACCTGTTCGGCGATATCCTGTCAGACCTGGGACCGGGCGTTACCGGGACGATTGCGGTGGCGCCATCGGCCAATATCAACCCGGAGCGCGAGTTTCCATCCATGTTCGAGCCGGTGCACGGCTCCGCGCCCGATATTGCCGGGAAAGGGATCGCCAATCCGATTGGCCAGATCTGGTCAGCCGCACTCATGCTCGACCATGTCGGCGCGCCGAAGGCCGGGGCAGCGATCTACAATGCCATCGAAACGGTTCTGTCAGACCCGAACGCGCCCAAGACGGCCGATATGGGTGGCAAGTCGACGACATCCGAACTGGGTGATGCCATCGTAGCGGCTATCGGTTGACGGCTCAGCCCGCGCGGAGCTGCCATTGGTAAACGCCACGCGCACGCTGTTTAATAACCTGCCTGCCGGTTTGCGCGGGATGTCTTTCATGTTCGTGGGGACCATCACCGGCGTCTGCATGCACGCGTCGGTCCGTTATATGAGCGCCGAGCTGGAACCTTTCGAACTGGCGTTCTTTCGCAATTCGTTTGCTTTGGTGTTCCTGGTGATTCCGCTGATCCGTCTCGGCGTTGCGCCTTTGCGCACGAAGCATCCGTGGCTGCACCTGCTGCGAGGCGCGATGACCACGGCGTCGATGCTGTCGTTCTTTACGGCTCTCAGTATTACACCACTGGCGCAGGTGACGGCGCTTTCCTTCACGGCCCCGCTGTTTGCCACGATCCTGGCGATATTCTTCCTGGGCGAGGTCGTGCGCATCCGGCGCTGGGCTGCCATTATCGTGGGGTTTGCCGGGACACTGGTGATCCTGCGGCCGGGAATTGTCGAATTCGACCTGGGGTCGGTGCTGACACTGTTTTCCGCGGGGAGCTGGGGGGCTGCCATTATCGTGACGCGCATTCTGGGCCGTACCGAGTCCAGTCATACAATCACGCTGTATCTCGCGCTGGTCATGACGGTGCTGTCGTTCCTGCCCGCGACGACGGTCTGGATCTGGCCGGAGCCGCAGCAATATCTCTGGCTGTTGCTGATCGCGGCTTTCGGCACGGTAACACAGCTCAGTGTCACCCAGGCCCTGCGCCTCGGGGCGACCGCCGTCGTCATGCCGATCGATTTCTTCAAGCTGATCTGGGCGACGGCATTCGGATTCTTCCTGTTTGCCGAATATCCCGATGCGATGACGCTTGTGGGCGGCGGTATGATTTTCGTCAGTGCAACCTATATTGCCTACCGGGAAAGCAAGCTGAAGAAACGGCCGGCCATCGCCTATGAGGGCGATGATAAAGTTCGAAACAATCGATAAGCGCGCATATTAAACGTTGATCCGTAGGTTGTTTTTGGCAAGAAAATGATGGAAATCGCAACGATTCAGATGCTGGCGGTGTTCGCGTTGATCGTCGGATCGCTGATCCTCTACGCGACGGAGAAACTGCCGCTTGAGGTCACGTCACTCGGCGTCCTTTGCGCGCTGATGTTGCTGTTCCATCTGTTCCCGGTTTCCGGCGATGACGGCGTAAACCGCCTTGATGCGGTGAGGCTGCTGTCCGGATTTGCCAATCCGGCGCTGTTTGCCGTGCTGGGGTTGCTGGTTATCGGCGACGGTCTGGAACGCACCGGCGCGCTCGACAAGGGCGCCGCCATGGTCCTGGCGGCCGGGCAGGGCAGTTCCTGGCTGACGATTACGATGGCGCTGACGACGGTTCTGGCCGTCAGCGCACTGATGAACAACATTCCCGTCGTCGTGATTTTTATTCCGATCATGCAGGCCATTGCCAAACGCCTGGGCCGCCGCCCGAGCCACCTGCTGATGCCGCTGAGTTTCGCGGCCATGCTGGGCGGCATGACGACGCTGATCGGCTCGTCAACGAACCTGCTGGTTTCAAGCGCCCTGGTGCAGCTTGGAGAATCGCCGTTCGGATTTTTCGATTTCACGATACCGGGCATTGTCCTTGCCTTCGCCGGACTGCTGTACCTCCTGTTCATTGCGCCCCGTCTGCTGCCGGAAAACAAGGACATTGCCGAAGGGCTGGCGCAGGATAACCGGCAGTTCATCGCGCAGATCACGATCACGCCGAAATCCGCCCTGGTCGGGGCCGAGTTCGCCGCCGGCAAGCTGGAAGGCCTGTCGGACATGAGGGTCCTTATGGTGCAACGGGGCGAGCACGCCTTCGTTCCCCCGTTCAGGCAGGTCGCGCTGCATGATGAAGACGTCATTATCGTTGCCGCCACCCGGGACGCGCTGGTCGAAGCGATGAAAACCGACCCGGCCGCCATGCATCCACGGATCGACGACCAGATTGAATCGCCGGAACGCTGGCTGATCGGCGGGCAGGTTGTTGCCGATGTCATGGTACCGCCGGGTTCCGCCATGACCGGGCGGACTTTGGAGGAATTCGGCTTCCGGTATCGGCATCACTGCATTGTCGTCGGAATCCAGCGCCGGGGCCGTCTGTTGCGCCAGCGGCTGACCGAAATTCGCATCGAAGCGGGCGATACGCTGCTCGTTCAGGGCCAACTGCGCGATATACGCAAGCTGCGCGGCGATCACGATGCGGTGCTGCTGGAATGGTCGGCGGAGGAAATTCCCGCCATCCATCATGCCGTGCCGGCCGGTTTGATCTTTTTCGCCGTCGTGGCGTCGGCAGCGACCGGCCTGGTGCCGATTTCCGTTGCGGCATTGACCGGCGCGGTTGCCATGGTCGCGACCGGGGTCTTGCAGGTTCGCGACGCGATGCGGGCACTGGACCGGCAACTCGTCATGCTGATCGCATCGGCCCTGGCGCTCGGCGCCGCCATGCAGGAAACCGGCGGGGCCGATTTCATGGCCGAAACGATGCTGGCCGTCGTCGGGGATTCGTCGGTGGCGGTTGTCCTGTCCGTGTTCTTCCTGCTGGTGGCGCTGTTGTCGAACGTGCTCAGCACCAAGGCGACAGCAGTCCTGTTCACGCCCATCGCGGTGGGAGTCGCCAAGGCGATAGGCGCACCGGTCGAACCGTTTGCTGTTGCGGTTGTCTTCGCGGCGAACTGTTCCTTTGCGTCGCCGGTCGGTTACCAGACCAACCTGCTGGTCATGGGACCGGCGGGGTACCGCTTCATCGATTTCGTGAAGGTGGGCCTGCCGCTTGTCGGGTTGCTGTGGATCGTTTTCAGCCTGTTCGCGCCCTGGTTCTACTCCCTGTAAGCAGAAGTCCTCCTACAGTGGCCAGACCCAGAGGATTGCGGGTACGGCGACAATGACGATCAGGATCTCGAGCGGAAGCCCCATCCGCCAGTAGTCACCGAAACGGTATCCCGCCGGTCCCATGACAAGCACATTTGATTGATGCCCGATCGGCGTCAGGAAGGCGCAGGAACTGCCGACGGCGACAGCCATCAGCAGCGGGTCGGCGTTGACGCCGATATGCTCTGCAATACCGATCGCCAGCGGTGCCATCAGGACCGCGGTCGCGGCATTGTTCATGATATCCGACAGGACCATGGCGGCAACCAGCATGACCAGGACAATGGACCAGGGCGGCAGGATATCGGACAGGCCCCCGATCCCGCTGACAATAAGGTCGGTTGCACCGGATGCTTCGACCGCCATGCCGACCGGCACCATGGCGCCGAGCAAAACAATGACCGGCCAGTCGACACTGGCGTAGAGATCGCGCAAGGTCAGTGAACGGGTCAGGATCAGGGCGACCACGGCGGCAGTAAAGGCGACGGGGATAGACATCAGCCCAAATACGCCCAGCGCAATCGCAACGGCGAAAATGACAAGGGGTAGGGGACTGGGGGTCCGGTGCAGTCCAAGGTCGCGTTCCGCGAGCGGCAGGCAGCCCATGGCGGAAAGCGATTCGGGCATGGCGTCCGAATTGCCCTGCAGCAACAGAACATCGCCGGCCATAAGTCTTACGCGACGCAGGTTTTCGCGAACCGGCCGTCCCTGCCGGGCGAGCGCCAGCAGATTGACGCCATGGCGCCGGCCCAGCATCGCCTGCGCAACGGTTCGCCGGACCAGTTGCGATGACGGGGTGACGACAGCCTCCACCAGGGAAACATCTTCGGATTCGAGTTCTTCGGGGTTGAGAGTTGCGGTGCCTTCCAGTTTCAGCCTTGCTTCATGGATAACGGTTTCGATCGCTTCTGCGCTGCCTTCCAGAAGGAGGTGATCATCGGCCTGCAATCGTTCGAATCGGCTGGGCCGCGATCGCCGCTGATCGCCACGCCGAAGGGCCACGACGATGATTTCCCCCTGGCCGGCAGGCGACAGAAGCTCGCTTATTGTTGCCCCAGTGACTTTTGATTCCTCGGTCACCACCACTTCGGTGATGTAATCCGCGATCTGGAACATATCGCCTTCACTGCCGCTGGTTTCCCGTGCGGGAAGCAGGCGCCAGCCGATCACCGCGATAAAAACGGCGCCGACGATTGCGATAATGATCCCGACGGGTGCGAAATCGAACATCCCGAAAGGCTCACCGGCGGATTCCGTGCGGTAGGTCGCGATGATAATATTCGGCGGGGTGCCGATCAGGGTGACGAGACCACCGAGCAGCGACCCGAAAGACAGGGGCATCAACAGCGTCGCCGGCTGGCGCCCGGCATTGCGCGCGGTCTTGATGACGACAGGTAACAGCAGCGCCAGCGCGCCGACATTATTCATGAAGGCGGACAAGGCTGCGACGAGGGTTACAACCGCACCGGTTTGCGCTGTTGGGTCCTTGCCGCTGCGGTCCAGTCCGCGCGCCAGCCAGCCAACCAGCCCGGAATTCTGGATGGCCCGTGAAATCGCCAGTACGGCTGCGACAGTAATAACCGCCGGATGCCCGAAACCGGAAAATGCGTCCGACGCCGGCACAAGGCCGCCGATCACGACAGCCAGCAGCGCCATGAGCGCCACGATGTCGTATCGCCAGCGGCCCCAGACGAAAAGGCCCATCGTAACGGTTAATACGATCAGGATATAAATTTGCTCTGTTGTCACCGGGTTGATGCCTTCCTGAATGCTGTTGGACCCTAACCTATGACGGAATGTCGCAGAACGCACATAAAGGTTGAAACACGATCCCCGCGGCAGAATATTGCGCCGCAACATCCTGACCGTTGACCGTCTGGAAAGTGACGCCTAATCTCCCAGCCGCTTCTGGCTTACCGTAAAACTTGAATTTTCGTGTCGCTGTTTTCGCGAAAGGAAACAACAATGTCGATGCCGCAAACCCGACCGGGAAACCCGAATTTTTCCTCCGGACCCTGCGCCAAACGTCCGGGCTGGACGCCGTCCGTTCTGTCTGACGCATTTCTGGGGCGGTCGCATCGGTCGACCGAGGGCAAGGCCCGGTTGAAGGAAGTGATTGACCGTCACCGCGCCCTGCTTCGCCTGCCGGATGGCTATCGTCTGGCGATCGTGCCCGCCTCCGATACCGGTGCCATGGAAATGGCGATGTGGACGATGCTGGGCGCGCGCGGCGTCGATATGCTGGCCTGGGAATCATTCGGCGCCGGCTGGGTCAACGATGTGACGAACCAGCTAAAGCTGGATGATGTGCGGGCCATTAAGGCTGAATACGGACTGCTGCCGGATCTCGGGCAGGTTGATTTCGACCGCGACGTGGTCTTTACCTGGAATGGCACCACCAGTGGCGTACGGGTGCCGAATGGTGACTGGATCCCCGCGGACCGCAAGGGGCTGACCTTTTGTGATGCGACCTCTGCGGTATTCGCGATGGAACTGCCGTGGGAAAAACTCGATATCGTGACCTGGTCCTGGCAGAAGGTACTGGGTGGTGAAGCGGCGCATGGCATGCTGGTTCTCTCGCCGCGCGCGGTTGAGCGGCTGGAATCCTTTGTACCGCCCCGTCCGTTGCCGAAAATCTTCCGGCTGACCAAGGGCGGCAAACTGGAAGAAGGACCCTTCAAGGGCCTGACGATCAACACCCCGTCAATGCTGGCGGTAGAGGATTGTCTGGATACGCTGAAATGGGCCGAGTCGATTGGCGGGCTTGATGCGCTGATTGCGCGCAGCGAGGCCAATTTCGACGCGATTGACCGGTGGGTCGCTGCGCGCGACTGGGTCGATTTTCTGGCGAAGGATCCGGTAACGCGATCCTGCACGTCAATCTGTCTGGCGCTATCGGAAAGCGTTCCACTCGACGCGGATGCTCTGGCGGCCGCGCCGAAGCGTATTGCGCAGCGGCTTGATGACGTCGGTGTAGCCTACGATATCGGGGCATACCGCGATGCGCCTCCGGGGCTTCGGATATGGGGCGGTTCGACCGTTGAAAGCGCAGATATGGCAGCACTGACGCCGTGGCTCGACTGGGCCTATGAGGAAATTTTCGAGACTGCCGCGGCAGTCTGAAAGAAAGACGTAAATAATGACCAGAGTATTGATTGCAGATGACCTCAGCCCTAACGCCGAGGCGGTTTTCAAACAGAACGGGATCGACGTCGACGTCAAGGTCGGCATGTCGCCGGACGAACTGATTACATGCATCGGCGACTATGACGGGCTTGCCGTCAGGTCGGCGACGAAGGTAACAGCGGCGGTCCTCGATGCCGCATCAAAGCTGAAAGTCGTCGGCAGGGCGGGTATCGGCGTCGACAATATCGACGTGCCGCTGGCGACGCAGAAAGGCGTGGTTGTCATGAACACGCCCTTCGGTAACGCAACGACGACCGCAGAACACGCCGTCGGCATGATGTTCGCCCTGGCGCGCGAGATTACGGCGGCGAATGCCTCGACCCAGGCTGGCAAGTGGGAAAAATCCCGCTTCATGGGGACCGAATTGACGGGCAAGACGCTGGGCCTGATCGGCTGTGGCAATATCGGTTCCATTGTTGCCGATCGTGCGCATGGACTGCATATGCGGGTTGTTGCCTATGATCCCTATCTGTCGCCGGAACGTGCGGCCGACCTGTCTATCGAGAAGCTGGAACTGGACGACCTCCTCGCCCGGGCCGATTTCATCACGCTGCATGCACCGCTGACCGACAGCACTCGTGGCATCATCGACGCCGGGGCGCTCGCCAAGACCAGGAAGGGCGTCTACATCATCAACTGCGCCCGTGGCGGGCTGGTGGTCGAGGAAGATCTGGCAGCGGCGCTTGATTCCGGCCATGTCGCCGGCGCCGGCTTCGACGTGTTCGTCAAGGAACCGGCCAAGGAAAATATCCTGTTCGGGCGCGACAACGTGGTCTGCACGCCGCATCTTGGCGCGGCAACCACCGAAGCGCAGGAAAACGTCGCCGTCCAGGTGGCGGAGCAGATGTCCGATTACCTGCTGACCGGCGCAGTGACCAATGCGATCAACATGCCCTCGGTGACAGCTGACGAAGCACCGCGGCTGCGCCCCTATATGGCGCTGGCGGAACAGCTCGGCAGCTTTGCCGGACAGCTTACGGAAACGGGTGTTTCGTCGGTAACGGTAGAGTTCCAGGGGCATGTGGCAACGCTCAATACCCGCCCCCTGATGGCGGCGGCGCTGACGGGGCTGCTGCGGCCAATGCTTGATGCTGTCAACATGGTCAGTGCCCCATCGATTGCCCGCGACCGCAACATCCGCGTCACCGAGACCAAGGACGAGCAGCCGGGCGATTACGAGACCATGATCCGCATCACCGTTACGACTGAACGACAGGAACGTAGCGTTACCGGCACGTTGTTCAGCGGATCGCGGGCGCGTATCGTCAATATCAAGGGCATCGATATCGAAGCCGAAATGTCTCCGTATATGCTGTACATCACCAACAAGGACACGCCGGGTGTTATCGGCAATCTGGGGAAAACGCTGGGTGATGCCGGGGTGAATATCGCGACCTTCCATCTCGGCCGGGCCGGAGAGGGGAATGACGCCATTGCTCTGTTGCAGATCGATCAGGCGCTCGACGCTTCGGTCGTGGACGCCGTGTGCAAGCTGCCGAATATTGTTCAGGTAAAGCAGCTTGCATTCTAAATCCGCAATTCCGGCGGTCCTGCTGTTTGCCGCGGTCGCTTCCACGGCGGCGGCGCAGGATGCAGCCTGGAAAGCGGAAACTGCGACGCATATTAGTGATCTGAGGGATATCACGCTTTCGTCCGGCAAGGACCGGATGATTCTTCATACCGGGGCCCGGCGGTTCAGGTTATCTCTGCCGCGCGGTCTGTTTCTGCTCTCGCCGCTGAAGACATCGAAAGAGACCAACCCCGAAACCATCATTCCGCAGGGCCGGGTCGCGGCGGGAGATGGCGTGGTGGCCAGAGCCTGGCTTACGGGGCCGACGGACCGCTACCGGCATGGCGTTCTGGGGGACGGGATACCGGCTTACGGACAGTTCCGTGTTCGAGGATCTGGAGCCGCGGATCGTCAATGTTGATGGTTTGAAAGCGGTTCTCGTGGTGCGATCGTATCCTCACGCCGGTGCGGCACTGGCACTCTACGGGGTTGCCGGAAGCGCCATACAGCCCCTCGCCGAATCGCGGCCCATCGGGCAGTCAAATCGCTGGCAGAACCCGGTCGGCGCGGCCGATTTCGATGGCGATGGAAAAACCGAGATCGCGTCGGTCGTGACGCCGCATCTTTCCGGGACCCTGACCCTGTTCCGTCAATTGGGAAGTATTCTGGAACCGGTGGCGTCGACATCCGGATATGCCAATCATTTCATCGGCTCCGCGGTTCTCGCGATGCATGCCGTGGCGGATATTGATGGCGACGGCATTGTGGATATCATCATTCCGTCGCTCGACCGCCGCAGGCTGGTTGCCATATCCTTCGCCGGCGGAAAGGCGCGTGAGGTGCAGTCGATCACCCATGACAGTCCGATCGTTACCCAGATCGTCATGGCGGATATCGATCGTAACGGTATGCCAGAGATCGTATATGGCCTCGCCAGCGGCGCGGTGACGGTCATCCGGCGGTAGACCCGGTCGCCATTGGCGCTTTGCGCCAGTCATCGCTTGCCCCGGGAGGCCAAAACCGCTACGTAGGCACCCGCCAGACAGGAACGAATTTCGGACATCAGACGCCATGATCGAAGCAGGCAGAGACGCCTTGCTGCCCGACGGATTGCGGGACGGATTACCGCCGGATGCAGCGCATGAGGCGGACATCGCGAACCGCCTCGTCGAGGCATTTACGGGCTATGGATATTTGCGTGTTTCGCCGCCACTGGTGGAATTCGAAGACACGCTGCTGGACGGCGCGACAGAGCGTATCGCAAACGCCACGTTTCGCCTGATGGATCCTGTCACCCAGCGTATGATGGGTGTCCGTGCGGATATGACACAGCAGGTGGCACGAATTGCGACAACCCGACTGACGCGTTCGCCGCGGCCCCTGCGGTTGGCCTATTCCGGTCAGGTGCTGCGGGTACGGGGCAGCCAGCTTCGGCCGGAACGGGAATTCCGGCAGGCGGGCGCGGAGCTCATCGGTTCGGCGGAACCTGCTGCGGATGCCGAAACCATCTGCCTGGCTGCCGCGGCATTGCAGGCTGTGGGTGTTCGCGATGTGTCTGTTGATATTAATCTGCCAACCCTGGTGCCGTCTCTGTGCGATGCCCTGAACCTTGATTCCGAGGTGGCGCAACGCCTCCGGGCAGCGCTCGACCGCAAGGATATTGCCGAAGTCGAAGCCGTAGGCGGGCCGGCATCGACCCTTTTCGCGGCGCTTTTGAATGCGTCCGGACCTGCCGCCGACGCCATGTCGGCGCTGGACGCGCTGGATTTGCTGCCGGTCGCCATCATTGAGCGGAATCGCCTTGGCGCGGTGATCGCACTGGTGAATCAGGCGATGCCGGATGTCATGCTGACAGTCGATCCCGTCGAACACCGGGGCTTCGAATATCATACAGGATTGAGCTTTACGCTGTTTGCTCGTGGCGTTCGCGGTGAAATTGGCAGCGGCGGTCGCTACCGGGCCGGTAAGGCCAGTGAACCGGCAACCGGGTTTACCCTGTTTCTGGATAGCGTCCTGCGCGCCGTTGCCGCGCCGGCAGCGCCGGGCCGTATATTTCTGCCTTTCGGGACATCGCCGGAGGATGCGGCGGCATTGCGCGGCGGCGGGCGGATCGCGGTTGCCGGGCTGGCGGCAGTGGACGATACGGAGCAGGAGGCCCGGCGGCTGGACTGTACGGAAATATTTGTCGACGGCCGCGTAGTCGTCCTCGAGTCAGACGAAGGATAGGACGGGAAATGACGAATGTCGTGGTTGTGGGGTCGCAGTGGGGTGACGAAGGCAAAGGCAAGATCGTCGATTGGCTGTCCGAACGCGCCGATGTGGTTGTGCGGTTTCAGGGCGGCCATAATGCCGGTCACACGCTGGTTATCGATGGCAAGACCTACAAGCTGAGCCTGCTTCCCTCCGGCGTCGTCCGCGATAACAAGCTTTCGATAATCGGCAATGGCGTTGTCGTCGATCCCTGGGCGTTGCTGGATGAAATCGAAAGGGTGCGCGCAGCCGGGGTTGCGATCGGTCCTGAAAAGCTGATGATTGCCGAGAATGCGGCGCTGATTCTGCCATTGCACCGCAATCTGGATCACGCGCGCGAAGCAGCCCGTGGCAATGCACAGATCGGCACGACCGGACGCGGCATTGGCCCGGCCTATGAAGACAAGGTCGGTCGCCGCGCTATCCGTGTCTGCGACCTTGCCGACAAAGACGTCCTGGCGGAAAAGCTTCGCCACCTGCTGTTTCATCACAATGCGATCTTGCGGGGATTCGGCGAACCGGAAATCGAAGCGGACAGCCTGCTGGGCGAATTGCTGGCGATTGCGCCGAAGATCCTGCCCTATGTCGGAACGGCGTGGCGCACGCTGGACGCGGCGAATAAGGCCGGCCAGCGTATTCTGTTCGAAGGCGCACAGGGAATCATGCTGGATATCGATCACGGCACGTTCCCCTATGTAACGTCTTCCAATACCGTTGCAGGGCAGGCGTCAGCCGGCGCCGGGTTCACCCCGCGCGGGCTGGGTTATGTTCTTGGTATCACGAAGGCATACACGACCCGGGTCGGCGCCGGGCCGTTCCCGACCGAACTGGAGAACGATATCGGCAACCTGCTGGGCGAGCGGGGTCATGAATTCGGAACCGTGACGGGCCGGCGCCGCCGCTGTGGCTGGTTTGATGCGGTTCTGGTCCGGCAGGCCATCAAGGTTGGTGGGATTGATGGTATCGCGTTGACCAAGCTTGATGTGCTGGACGGTTTGAAGGAAATCGGTATCTGTACCGGGTACCGGATCAATGGCGAGGTTTTTGACCACCTGCCGTCCTCCATGGCGCAGCAGGCCGCGGCGCAACCGGTCTATGAAATGCTGGAGGGCTGGACCGACAGCACCGAAGGCGCCCGCTCCTGGGCCGACCTGCCGGCGACAGCGATCAAATATATCCGGCGAATCGAAGAGCTTATCGAAGCCCCTGTAACGCTTTTGTCCACGAGCCCCGAACGGGACGATACAATCATGGTTCGGGACCCTTTTGCGTCCTGATTTTGGCAGTAACATATTGCGAACGGGATATTTTTGCGGGTCGGCCGCTATTCCCTGCGGCATTCGCGCAGAATATTCTGCGCGAACCGAAGGCTTCCGTTAACCATTTAATGTATATATTTCCAGCCAACCGCGTGGCCGCATCAACGCGGGGATAATGGCTGGGAATTGCTGGTATGGCAAAAAATCCAAAGCGGGTCAGTCTGCGGGATCGATATGAGATCGCCGTCGATGAACCGCTGAACAAATATGACAATCCGCCCGCCATGGCGTTCAAGGTTCGGCATCTTCGCGATGCGAGCCGCGAACTGATGGCGCTGGTGTGTGATCCGAAATTGCCGATCCGCCTCGATCTCGTCGATCCATTGAGCCAGATCGACAGCCCTTATCTGATGTCACTGAAAGACTGGGGTGTGGTGGACTGGCCGCCGGAAGGGCGACGTTGTCCCGTTCTCATTTATGAACCGCCCGCGGGGGCGCGTGTTGCGGCGTCGCTGGAAGATGATTTCGAACCGATGCGCGAAGAAGAAATTATCAAATTCTTCGCCGAACCAGCCTATCAGGTCTTGCGAGAGTTCCAGGAATTCGACATCGCCCATCGGGCAATTCGCCCAAACAACCTTTTTTTTGGTGGCGCAAAAGGAAGCCGGCTCATCCTGGGAGACTGCATTTCCTCGCCCCCGGCGATGGCGCAGTCGTTTGTTTACGAACCGATCGAGGCCTGCCTTGCCAATCCGGCGGGCCGGGGAATGGGAAGCTCTCCCGATGATATGTATGAGCTGGGTGTGACGATTCTGGCGCTGTTGATCGGTCACAGTCCCTGCAGGGGCATGTCGGATGAGGATATCCTGAATGCCAAGCTCAGCATGGGGTCCTATGGTGCGCTGACCCAGTCGTCGCGGATTTCCCTCACAATGATGGAAGCGCTGCGCGGCTTGCTGACGGATGACCCGGACGAGCGCTGGACAGTCGAAGATGTCGGGATGTGGTCAAATGGGCGCCGCGGCAGCCCGGTGCAGCAATCCATGCAGAGCCGTGCCGCCCGTTCCTATTCATTTATGCACAAGGAGCATTTCACCTGCCGCGAGCTGGCGCATACGATGGTCAGCAACTGGAACAAATCGATCAACATTATCCGTGACGGATCAGTGGATACCTGGCTTCGCCGTGCCCTGGGCGATGACACTGTCGTCAATGCCTTCAATGAAGCAAAGGACATTCCCGAGGCGGACGCTGATGACGATAACCTGATCGGCCGTTGCTGCATTGCACTGGACCCGTCTGCCCCGATCCGGCTGCGTGAATTCAGCGCAACTGTCGAAGGCTTTCCAAACATGATGGCGCTTCACGCCGAAAGCGGTGAAATGCGGAATGCCTTTGCCGCGATACTGCAATATGGCCTCATCGATTTCTGGGAGGAGAACCAGCCAAGGCCCCGGCTTGACCTGATGACCCTTTATCGCGATCTGAAACGCGCACGCGAGGTGATGACGCGAACCGCTTCCGGTGAAGGCATTGAACGCGTCATTTACGATCTCAACCCTACTCTGGCCTGCCAGTCATCCCTTGTCGAAGCTTATTATGTACTTGATATAAATAGTATCCTGCCGGCTCTCGATTGGCTTGCCGCCAACCAGGACGATGTACGCTATCTTGTCGACAGGCATCTTGCGGCATTCATCGCGGCACATTTCAGTGGCCTTCGCGGCTCCGAATTGCGCGATCTCGACAATCAGGCGGATCCTAACCTGCCGACCCTTGCGAGCATTCGTTTACTGTCCCTGATCCAGGAACGCGAAACACGGGTCAAGCCCTATACCAATCTCGGTCAGTTGGCGGCTAAAATGCTGGCGCCGACAATCAAGCGTTACCACAATCGTGAAACGCGAGAGCGGATTTCCGGTGCGATGCGCGAAGCCGGCGCAACCGGCCGCCTTTCGGAGCTGTTGTCGATTGCGGATAATAACCAGGTACTGGATGACGACACGCGGCGCTTCGAAATGGCTTCTAACGAATACCACGACATTGCACGACGGCTGGATCAGCTGGATTCGGACAAGCAGAACCGGATGTCGATTGCCCGCGAACTCGGCGGCCAGGTGTCGTCGGTCATGTCCGGGGTGCTGACGACAGTTTCGCTGCTGGTCATTGTTCTGTTCACTTTTCTGACGGCGTCATAGCATGGCGAAGAAACCCAAAGCCGGCGCCGCGGGCGCCAAAGGAAAGCCCAAAGGCGCAGCGCTCGCCTGGGTTATCGCGCCCGCTGTATTCGTGCTGGCGCCGTCGACGGTTATTCTGCTGATCATCGGCATGGCGCCGACAATTGTCGCGCTGCTGCTGCTCGACCGCCATCCCCTCAAATACACAACCCGGACTGTCGGCTATCTCAATTTTGCGGGTTGCCTGATGTATACTCTGGACCTGTGGAAAAACAGCGGGTTCTGGGATTTTGACCGGCTGATTGAAATCGTATCGGATCCGTTTTCGTTACTGGTGATGTATTCGGCGGCGGCGGTCGGCTGGATCATTCTCTTCCTGACGCCGCCGGTGGTCGCGTCATACCTGACTGTTACCTTCGAGATGAAGGAAACGCGTTACAAGGCGCGTCAGAAGGAGCTGGTTGAAATCTGGGGACGAAATGTCCGGTATGGTGACATGGGGATGGATCTGGATGACGATACCGATCCGGAGAAAGAGGACGACCCCGAAAAAGTCACGCAGGCGGCCGGCGCCGAATAAACCGTCCGGCCCCGTCAGGAAAGAGGCGGGGCATCAATCCTGACAGGTTTCCGGGGCTTTACCGTACGGTTATTTTGATGCGGCGATGTTTTCCATGGCGAGTTGCTGCTCGACCGCCGCGTTGCGGATTGCCTTCTGCAGCTTTTCAAAGGCGCGGACTTCGATCTGGCGAACGCGTTCGCGGCTGATATTGTAGACTTGGCTGAGTTCCTCGAGTGTTGAGGGCTCATCCTTGAGACGGCGTTCATTGAGGATGAAACGTTCCCGCTCGTTGAGCGTTTCCAGCGCGCTTTGCAGGAGTTCGCGGCGTTTGTCCATCTCCTGTGTTTCGGCGACGATAGTTTCCTGGCTGTCGGAATCGTCCTCGAGCCAGTCCATCCATTCGCCGTCGCCATCGGCCCGCAGCGGCGCGTTCAGCGAATGGTCGCCGCCCGCCATACGCTGGTTCATCGAAACGACATCGTTTTCGGGCACGTTGAGCGCCTCGGAAATTTTCGTCACCACTTCCGGCGTCAGGTCGCCATCATTGATCGCCTGCAGCTTGCCTTTCAGCTTGCGGAGGTTGAAGAAAAGCTTCTTCTGCGACGCGGTCGTGCCGATCTTCACCAGCGACCATGAATGCAGGATGTATTCCTGGATCGATGCCCGGATCCACCACATGGCGTAGGTCGCAAGGCGGAAACCGCGCTCCGGATCAAACCGTTTAACCGCCTGCATCAGGCCGATATTGCCTTCCGAAATAAGCTCGTTCATCGGCAGGCCGTAACCGCGGTACCCCATTGCAATTTTGGCGACGAGGCGCAAATGACTGGTTACCATCCTGTGCGCGGCATCGACATCGTCATGATCCTGATAGGACTTCGCCAGCATGTATTCTTCGTCCTGCGTCAGCATCGGGAACGCGCGGATGTTGTCGAGATAGCGCTGCAGGTTGCCTTCGGGACTGATCGCCAGGGTAGGAAGGGTGGCCATGTTGACGGTACTCCTGTGTTTTGTATCCCGCGCCTCTCCTAAGACGGGGAGAACGCCCGGGAAGCAGAATATAGATGCATATTTAATCCTTTATTGTCCGATTTCAAGGGTTTCCCACAAAAAATATGTATTATTTCAAGGGGTGCCTCTGTCTCGCAATGCCTCTATCAATAATATGATATCATAGGGTAATTCGGAAACCTGCCGGATTTTTTCGCCACTGACGGGGTGATCGAACCCGATCACGTGTGCGTGTAATGCCTGCCTGTCGAAACGGCGGACGATAGCGGCACTTTCCAGGGACAGACGGGACCGCCGGCCGGGGTTGCGGCCGCCATAGAGCGGGTCGCCGATGATAGAATGGCCGATATGGGCGCAATGTACGCGGATCTGATGGGTGCGTCCGGTTTCAAGCCGGCAGCGCAGGACGCTGGCATTCAGTCCCAGCCGTCGGTCCACCACATAATGGGTAACGGCCGGCTTGCCGCTGCCGGCGCGCACCACC
>CAXBEC010000013.1:0-17361 GCA_963974145.1 uncultured Alphaproteobacteria bacterium
AGGCATTTGCTGAATCGATCATTGGCGACGGCGAGGAAAAACAACTCGCCATGTCGCCGACCGATCTTCAGAAGTTCATTGGCGCAGTGCGGACAACATTTGAACGTCATGCCATGCAGGGCGATGTTCCGGTCCTGCTGGTCAGCCCCGGTATCAGGCCTTATGTCCGTTCGGTCATCGAACGTTTTCGCCCCGTGACAGTTGTCATGTCGCAGAATGAAATTCACGCAAAAGCCAGAATTAAAACCGTGGGCCAGATCTAGCGATGCGCCTCAAGACCTTCAATGCGCCGACAATGACCGAAGCGATGCAGATGGTTCGGGACCAGCTTGGTCCGGACGCCATTATCGTGGCGACACATGAGGACGAGGCGACCAGAAACGTGCGGGTGACTGCCGCGGTCGAGCGGAACGATGCTGATTTCCAACAGGACGCCGGCGACGGATCACCGGATATCGCGGATCTATTGAGCGGTGTACTGGACAATCACGGCACACCGTTAGACCTGTCCGACCAGGTGGTCAGTACCGCCGTGCAACTGGGAATTTCGGACCCGACCCTGGCGCTGGCCGGTGCACTGGATGAAATTTTCAATTTCTCGCCGCTTCCGGCAAAACGGTCCGGTTTTCCACTGATGTTCATCGGTCCACCAGGTGCCGGCAAAACAGTATCCATCGCAAAACTCGCGGTTCGCGCGTGTCTCGCCGGAACGGCCGTCAGCCTGATCACTACGGATACTGTCCGGGCCGGCGCCGTCGAGCAGATCGCAATCTACGCAGGGCGGTTGGGACTGAACGTACAGAATGCATCCACGCCACGCGAATTCGCCGAAGCACTCGACCGGATTGGCGGTAACACACAAATCCTGGTCGACACCATGGGCGTCAATCCGTACAGCGCCGAAGATATGGACCGACTGGCCGGATTTCGCGATGTCGTCCGGCTTGAAGCGGTGCTGGTTATGACCGCCGGGCGCGATGCCCTCGAAGCTGCGGAGCTGTCCTCTTCCTTTCTTCCTGCCACGCCGTCACGCCTGGTCGTAACCGGCCTGGATATGGTGCGGCGACTCGGCAGTATGCTCTCGGCCGCAGAGGCGTCGTCGATTCCGTTCTCGGATGTCAGCATCACCCCGGATATTGCCTCAAGCCTGTGCACACTGAACCCTGTTTCGCTCGCCCGCCTGCTATTGGCCAAGAACCGGCACGATTCAGCTGCCGACGTAACTGAAATTTTCCAAGCGACTGGACAAAGATAATGGCTGTTCACCCCGTACCGCAGAACACTCCCAACACGGGGGCTAAGAAAAAGATAATTGCCGTCGCATCCGGTAAAGGCGGAGTCGGCAAAACCTGGTTCGCGATATCGCTGAGCCAGTCACTGAGCCGCAGCGGCGTTCGAACCCTGTTGTTCGATGGCGATCTGGGCCTTGCCAATGTCGACATCCAACTGGGACTGATGCCGGAGCGGGACATCGGCGCCGTCATTGCCGGGAAGGCAACGCTGGCGCAGGCCGTCGTGACCTACACCGATGGCGCGTTCGACATTCTAGCCGGCAGATCCGGAGCCGGGAATCTCGCATCGCTGCCGTTGCAGCGTCTAACCGCCCTGCGAGACGGCCTGACCGGGCTGGCCAATCAGTATGACCGGGTTATCCTGGACCTGAGCGCCGGTGTGGACCGAACCGTTCAAACCCTGGCGTCCGCCGCCGGAACCAATCTTGTCGTTACGACGGATGAACCCACCGCCCTTACCGATGCCTATGCGTTCATCAAGTTGAACAGTGCGGAACACCCCGGAACCGATTTACGGATCATCGTCAACATGGCCGAATCCCGGAATAGCGGACAGGAAACATACGAAACGCTGCTGAAGGCCTGCCGGAATTTCCTCGGCATTGAACCGCCGCTCGCCGGAATCATTCGCCGGGACAACAAGGTTCGCGACAGTATCCGTCACCAGACACCGCTGTTGACCCGCTTTCCGTCATCCGACGCCGCAAAGGACATCGAAGCCATCGCGGAGCGCCTTCAACGGACCCCATAACAATGGCCATTCCCCCGACAACCGGCGCGACGGCAACCCAGCCCGTCCCTGTGCAACCGGGAAATACCGGCGCCATCCTGCAGTTACCGCCGTCGCTCGCCACATTACAGGTGGGAGACGTCCTGGAAGGGCTCGTGGCGGCACGCCTGCCCAATTCAGCCGTTACGATCGAAACAGCAGCAGGGCCAATTATCCTGCGTACCGGCTTGCCGCTCCCCCGAAACGCCACCGTATTCCTGCAGATCACATCCACAGGAAATCAGGCTGCGGTTGCCATTACAACACAACCATCCGCCGGCGTACCTGCCCCACCCCTCCCGGGTGATGCCGTCACCGCGACAAATCCGTATACAGCGGCAGTCAATGCGATTACAGCAACGGTCACTCGGACGCTCACCAGCATCCAATCGGAGACAACGCCTCTGGCGCTCCGCCAGGCGGCGCCATCTCCCGCAGCTGCCGGGTCCCTTTCTGCGTCCAGCGGACCACTTGTACCTGCCTCCCTGCCCACCGGAACGAAGCTGCCGGTCCGTATCGTCAGCGTCGTCCCGCCATCGGCAGCCGGATCGGCCGCCAGCCCAATGGCAAAAGCCGGGAACGCGGCTACGGCAGCGACAGGCAAAGCCGCCACTTCCGGCGTGGCAGCACCAGCCGCCACCGGAAGCCTGTCCGGCGCAAAGTCGCCGACGCTGTCATCCCAGATCCCCGGGACAACAACGGCAGCCGCCACACGCGCGACGTCAGCTACTGCTTTCAGCGCGACAGTCATGGGAACGAATGTCGTCGGCCAAGCGGTTATTCGCGCCGGGACTCTCGAACTGACACTGCCTGCCGGACGTCCGTTGCCAACCGGTGGCACGCTGTTCCTGGAACGCGCCGGCACGCCAATTCTGCCGGTTGTCTCCGATACGGCGCCTCAAACACTCGCCGTTGCGCAACGCTGGGAGGCGATGGCGCAGGCGCTGAACCGCAGCAGTTCACCCGGGATAAACGCCGCCCTGCAACACCTTGTGCCGCAACCGAACGCGCAGCTTGCCGGGGCACTGCTGTTTTTCATGGCAGCGTTACGCGGTGGCGATCCGCGCAGCTGGCTCGGCGGAGATATTGCCCGGCAAATGGATCAGGACGGATTTCTGGGCCGCATCGGTGAGGAATTCGGCCTGATGCAACGGTTGGCCACCGAGCCGGCCGGGCAGGATTGGCGGCTATTTCTGATCCCGCTTCTGTCCGACGGACAGTTGCACCAGCTGCGCCTGTTCGTGCGTGGCAAGAACGGAGGCAGTGGCGGCGCGGAAGACCCCGCGGGTGTCCGTTTCGTGATTGAAGCATCATTCAGCCGCCTTGGACCGTTTCAATTCGACGGCCTTGTCCAGGCCAGGAACATGAACCTCGTCATCCGCACCGAACATGCGCTCACCGAGAAAATTCAGCGGGATATCATGGAAATTTACGGGACCTCACTACTCGCACTTGGCCTGACGGGCCATGTCGAATTTCGTACCGAACAGTTCTTTGAAGTCCAGCCGCTGGCGGAATCAGGGTTGGTCGGCAGTCCGGAAGTGGTTGCATGAACGCCGATACTGACTCCGCACGCGCGGAACGGCGGGCGTTTCTTGAGGCGGAAAGCAATCCCACCACAAACCTGGACTACCTGAATCGCCTGGATGGCGCCGCAGCTGGCGAACATACGCATGTCACCCTCTATTACGTCCCCGACAAGCTCGTACTGCCGCCAACAGCGTTCAAGAATTACCTTGCCGCACTTGGTGAGTATTCAGAGCATCTGCTGGAACAGCTTGCGGCGACAATCCTGGACGATTTCAACAACGAGATCGTCCCGCGCTGGCTATCCATCCAATTGAAACGGAATATACCGGGCGCACCAGCGCAACAGACTCTGCTGGAGGATCACCAGCCCAAGTGGGAAAACCGGGCGCTTCTGGCGCGGCTGGAGCGATTCTGACAGCAGCTATTTAGTCTTGTTCCGCACATAGGCATTCATGCCGAGCTCATCGAGTACCGTGACCTCGCGGCGATTTGCTTCGGCCTGTCCCGCGCCGCCTTGGTGATTTCAAACTTTTTCAACCCTTCAAATGTACGCGCCACGTCATCACGGGCCACATCCACCTGCTTGGAAACTTCGCCAAGCCTTCGGTGCAGTTCATCGCGCCGCGATATCGCCCGGCGGGCATAACCGCCATATGTAAAACTGCCTTCGTCTGATTGTCGCGCCGCACTCTGTTCAGCGGTAATTTCCTCTTTCAGCGCTTCGATATCCCGTTCGATCCCCGCCCTGACCTCTTCGATCTGACGCAAGGCGCGGCGTTTCTGGTCAAGTTCGTAGCCCCTGATCTTGATCAGGGCCTCTATCCCCTTCATGCGTCACCTGCTCCGAAGATTTCAGCGAGGCGCGTATAGCCCTCCTCAAGATCGGAGTGTTCCGTCTGCACCTGGCTGAGGAAAGCCTCAACCGCCGGGTACAGGTCCACTGCCCCGCCGATACGCGCCGATACGGATCAGTTCCGCCATATCTTCATAAGTGGCCAAAAGCGCGCGTGCCTGGTTCACCAGATCGTTCTGTTCATCAGTGTTGCAGTCAGGCATCGCCCGGGACACACTTTTCAGAATATTGATCGCCGGAAATCGGTTTCGGTGGGCAATGGCCCGATCAAGCATGATATGCCCGTCCAGAATACCCCGAACCGCATCCGATACCGGCTCATTCTCATCGTCGCCTTCGACCAGAACCGAAAACAGACCGGTTATTGTCCCCTCACCGGGCCCCGGCCCGGCCCGTTCCAGCAGTTTCGGCAGTTCCGAAAATACGGTTGGCGTGTACCCTTTGCTGGCCGGCGGTTCCCCCGCCGACAGACCGATTTCCCGCTGCGCCATGGCGAACCGGGTGACGCTGTCCATCAGGCACAAGACGTCCTTGCCCTGGTCCCGGAAATACTCGGCAACGGCCATGGTGACATAGGCCGATTGCCGGCGCAGCAGGGCCGACTCATCCGACGTCGCCACCACGACGACACTGCGCGCCAGCCCTTCCGGACCCAGATCATCTTCCAGAAACTCCTTCAGTTCCCGGCCGCGTTCCCCAATCAACCCGAATACAACGACATCGGCTGTCGTAAAGCGCGCCAGCATCGACAGCAAAATGGACTTGCCGACACCCGAGCCTGAAAAAATGCCCATCCGCTGCCCACGGCAACAGGTCAGAAAGGTATTAATCGACCGGATACCCAGATCCAGTTTCTCGCCAATCCGGCGACGGGAATGCGCTGGCGGCGGCGTATTCCTGATTGCATAAGGCCTGTCGCCATGCGGTAGCGGTCCTTTGCCATCCGTCGGGTTGCCAAACCCGTCCACCACCCGGCCCAGCCAGGCAGTGCTGGGATAGATCAGCGGCTCGGAATTCGCCAGAACGACCCTGCATCCCATGCCCACACCATCGAGAGACCCAAACGGCATTGCCAAGGCATGTCCCGACCTGAATCCCACGACTTCGCAAGGAAGCAGCTTGTTCCCGCGCGCGACGATGTCGCAGCGGTCACCGATCGAAAGGTTACCCTGCACCCCCGCAATTTCCACCAGCATTCCCTGGATGCCCGAAACACTGCCAAAAAACACATTGGCGGACAATCGCTCGATATCACCCTGCAAATGGTCCAGTCGGTCGTTCAGGCTCATGGGCCGGCACCCGCAATCATACAAACGAACATTTCTGGTAAATATATTCAGGCATGTTTAATTATTCACCAAATTGGTCAACATTTATGGGACAATCAATAATATGTTAACCTTTGTCGTCATAAATATTAACATCACATAGTTAAAAAGTTATCGTACGATAAATTCCTAGGGGAGTTGAAAAATGCGCATTCTTTTGGTCGAAGACGATAAGCCAACAGCGGAAAGCATTGAAATGATGCTCCAGTCCGAAAGTTTTGTCGTCGACACGACCGAACTCGGCGAGGACGGCCTCGAAATTGGCAAGATATATGATTACGATATCATTATTCTTGATCTGATGCTCCCCGATATCGACGGTTATGAAGTTTTACGCCGGTTGCGGGATGCGCGAGTGGAAACACCGATCCTCATTCTCTCCGGATTGGGCGAATTGGAAAACAAGGTCAAGGGACTTGGCTCCGGCGCCGATGATTACCTGACCAAACCTTTCCATAAAAGTGAGCTGATCGCGCGGGTCAATGCGATCATCCGCCGTTCGAAAGGCCACGCACAATCCGTTATTGAAACCGGCCTGCTGCAGGTAAATCTGGATGCCCGCACCGTCGAAGTAGATGGCAAGCCGCTGCATCTGACCGGCAAGGAATACGGTATTCTGGAACTGCTTTCATTGCGCAAGGGTATGACCCTGACCAAGGAAATGTTCCTGAACCATCTCTATGGCGGCATGGACGAGCCGGAATTGAAAATCATCGACGTGTTCGTCTGCAAGCTCCGCAAGAAGCTTTCCACTGCCACGAATGGCGAAAATTACATCGAAACCGTCTGGGGCCGTGGATATGTTCTACGCGACCCGATTGAGGTCCCCCTGCGCGCAGCGCCCGCCGCATAACAGCACTTCTCTGCCGCGAGGCACGCTAAAACCCGCTGCATCTGATGCCGGCGGGTTTTTTCGTTATACGGCCTCCACACAGCCGGCCTGGACGGCAAGGGAAAAGGTCACGCGATCTTCTGACGCATGGAGCCGGCCTGCACTCGCCTGCCAGATGCGCCAAGCGTCGCTGTTTTACGGCAGAAAAGTCGCCACAGGTGGAAAAGCCGCGCGCGCATGGGCGTTTGTCTCAGGCGGACATTCGCATTGCGGCACCCCGGGTCAGCTGATACATGCCCCGCTGTTCCGATACCGGCTGAAAATTCTCGGTCAGCCCCAGAACTGTTTCCGCCCCCCCCAGATAAAGCACGCCGTCATCGGGCATGATCTGGCCAATGCCGTCGAGGACTTTGGTTTTCGTTTCCCGGTCAAAGTAAATCAGGACATTGCGGCAGAATACGATATCAAACTTACCCAACGGTGCCGGGCTCGACAGCAGGTTGAACGGGCTGAACTTGACCATGGAAATCAGGTCATCGCTGATTTTCCATTTATCGCCCACCTGATCAAAGTACTTCACCAGAAGCGTAATAGGCAGCCCCCGCTGTACCTCGAACTGACTGAACTGGCCCTTTTTTGCCTTGTCCAGGATATCGGTGGAGAGATCGGTGGCAACGATTTCAAAATTCCAGCCGGCATATTGCGCACCCGCTTCCTTTATCGTCATGGCAATCGAATATGGTTCCTGGCCACTCGAACAGGCGGCACACCAGATCCTGATTTTCTTGCTGGACGCCCGTGTTTTCAGCAGGGTGGGGAATACGATATCCCGCAGCTGCTGAAAGGGCTTGGTATCACGGAAAAACAGCGACTCGTTGGTTGTCATCGCTTCCACGATATCCTTCACGATCCCTTCGTCGCGCTTTGATCGAACGGCGGCAACGAGCTCGTCGAGGCTTTTCATACCCGCTTTTCGGGTAAGCGGCATCAGCCTGCTTTCAAGGAGATATGCCTTGTCTTCGCTGAGTACGAGGCCGGACCGATCCCGGATCAGGGACGCCATAAATTGAAAATCAGTCGGTGTCATGGCGTTTTCCGATTTGAAAAGTTCGAAACGTATCCAGCCATCCTGCATAGTGGCAGGATGGCGCTGCAGAGGCCGTTTGTCGCCACAGCGCCTGGCATGCCCCAGACGACGCTTGTTTCTTCATCCTGACCGATGACCGTGCCACCAGCCTCTACCACGGCCCTACACCCCTTCAGGCCGTCCTGGCCCATACCCGTAAAGATCGCCGTCAGCACCTTCGGCCCGTAAACCTCCACGACGCTGCGCAGCATGGGATCGACGGCAGGTTTGCAGAAATTTTCCGGGGGATCGTCGGACAGTCTTATCACAACGCCCGTACCGTCTCGTTTGACGAGCATGTGCTTTCCACCTGGTGCAACATATACATTTCCCTTGGCGATATTTTCGCCGCCCTCGGCTTCGACACAGGGGCGTCCCGAGGACTGCGCGATATGCGTTGCCAGAATTTTGGTGAATGTTGCCGGCATATGCTGCGTTATCAGTATCGGCAAATCGAAAGCCTGGTCGAGCTCCTTGAAGAACGACAGCAGGGCCTGTGGCCCTCCAGTAGAACTGCCCAGGGCCAGAACCTCCGGCGTAAACTTGCCAATGTTCCTCAGTAGAATCGTGCTCGCAGCAGCGACGGGCTGCGCTGCAGCCGTACTCCTCGTGGGGGCAGTCCTTGCCGCAGGATTGCGGGCGCCGGACGCGCGCCGACGCCGCCGCTTCGCCGCACCGCCCAGTGCCAGCACCTTCGCGGTCAGGTCGCGGCGAAATTCTTCACCGCCGTGGATTTCCTTTGAGGAAGTCGGCTTGGCGATATAGTCGGCGGCCCCCATCCGCAATGCCGTCACTGACGTATCGGCATTACGGGTCGTCAGCGTGGACGACATGATAACCTTCAGATTCGGATGGGCCTTTAACAGCAACGGCAAGGCGGTCATCCCGTCCATTTTCGGCATTTCAATATCCAGCACGACAACATCGACATCGATGCGTTCAGCACTTCTTACCGCCTGCTCCCCGTCCGCCGCCGTATCCACAACCAAAATGCCCGCGTCCGCCTCAAGCAGTCTTTTCGTGAGCCCGCGGACAACAGCGGAATCGTCGACAACCAGCACACGGACCTGATCGGTTCCGGCGTTATCGGCGGCGGCATTTTGGGCGCGCGCTCCCTGCATTACAAAAGACCTACCTGGACAAACTTGCTCTGAATGATCTCGCTGTCGAATGGCTTCATGATGTATTCGCTGGCACCGGAACCGATGGCTTCGCGGATATGATCAATATCGTTTTCGGTCGTGCAGAAAACGACCGGCACGTCGGCACCGCCCGGAATGCCCTGCAGCGCAACAAGGAATTCGATGCCATTCATCACCGGCATGTTCCAGTCAAGCAACACGCCGTCCGGCAGCTTTACCTTGCACCGTTCAAGCGCGACCTGCCCGTCCTCTGCTTCGTCGACGTCGAAGTTCAGCTCCTCCAGAATTTTGCGCGCTACCATGCGGATCACCCGCGAGTCATCTACGACAAGACATGATTTCATGGTGATACTCCGAATTTTACTGCTTGCATGCTCATCTGTATTACCTGCCTCTGGCGTGAATTGTCTGGCAATCAATGCAGGGACAGCGTGTGGTGCAATGTGTTGATCAACGCTGTGCGGTCAAACTTCGCAACGTAATCGTTGAACCCCACCTCTCGACCTCGGTCCAGATCCTTCGGTGCCGTATGCGCCGATACCGCCACCATCGGAACTTCGGACCATGCCGACCCCGCACGAACCTGCTGCGCAAATTCAAAACCGTTAATACCGGGCATCTCGATATCGCTGACAATGATGTCGAACCTGCGCCCCTTCTCGCAGAGATGCATCGCGGATTCGACGCTGTCGACACTGGTCACCTCAAAGCCTTCCACCGACAGCATCGGCGTTATCAGGTTGCGGAAAAATGCACTGTCATCGACCAGCAGTACGCTCCGCTTCCGCCCCTTGCCCGTTTCAAATCCTTCGTTATTCGCGTTACCGAACCAGTCATCAAAGGCGAGTGTCAGAAAATGTCCCGTATCGATAATATCCGTCGCTTCGCCGTGAATAATCGCGCTGCCCAGGAAGCCTTCATTGACCGTGTTCAGTTCAACATTCAGGCGATCCTCAACGATATCGACGATTTCATCGACGATAAGTCCCATGGATCGTTCCCGGTCGGAGAAGACGATGACGGATTGCATGCCCTCCCGCTCCATCACGCTGCCTTCGACAACAGGGATTAAGGGCATCAATTGCTTGCGGTACTGGACCAGTGCCCGGTCACCGGACCACTCGACCTTTGAACGGTCAATTTCCTCGAGCCGCGCGACCAGTGCCAGAGGTACGGCTTTTGGCGTCTTGTCGCCGGCGCGGAAGATCAGCATCGCGACGCGGCTGTCGTCGCCGTCTTCGCCGCTTGCTGCCGTATCCTGGTTCGTTGCATCCACGAGAGACAGGTCACCGGTATGCGCTGCGATACCATTCGGGTCCAAAATCAGGATAACGCTGCCGTCACCAAGGATCGTATTTCCCGAGAAGACCGAAATTTGCCGAAGCACCGGTGCGACCGGCTTCACGACGATTTCTTCGGTATCGTAAACGCGGTCGACGATAATGCCGAAGCTGTAGGTTCCGACCTGGCCAACGACGACGAATGTCTCGTCGCTGTCTGCGACTTCGTCAGCTTCTTCCGCCGAATCGATTTTCAGGCTGTTCTGGAGCGACACCAGCGGCAGGAGGCGATTACGCAATCGCAGAACGGGCGTTCCCTGGATTTTTTCGATCTTGTGTTCCGAATTCGCACTGGCCATGACCAGTTCAACAACGCTGATCTGGGGAATGGCGAACCGTTCACCCGCGCTTTCGATAATCAGGGCGGAGACGATTGCCAGTGTCAGTGGAATCTTGATGCTGAATGTCGTGCCGACACCTTCGGTAGACTGCAGTTCGACAGTACCGCCGATTTTTTCGATATTTGTCTTCACGACATCCATACCAACGCCACGCCCTGATACGGATGTAACGGCGGCAGCGGTTGAAAGTCCGGCATTGAAGACGAATTGCTGAATCTGCTGTGTCGAGAGGCTTTCCATGTCGCTTTCTGACACCAGGCCCGCGTCCAGTACCTTTTCCCGGATCCGCGCGGTATTCAACCCCTTACCATCGTCCCGGATCTCAATGCAGATATGCCCGCCTTCGTGGTAGGCTTTCAACGTAATGGTACCGGTTTCCGGTTTGCCGTTCGCCAAGCGATCCTTCGGCACTTCGATCCCGTGATCGGCCGAATTACGCACCATATGGGTCAGCGGGTCCTTGATCAGTTCCAGCACCTGCCGGTCGAGTTCCGTTTCGGCACCGATCATCTGCAGGTCGATTTTCTTGTCGAGCTCGATCGAAAGGTCGCGGACAATGCGCGGCAGTTTCGACCAGGCGTTTCCAATTGGCTGCATCCGGGTCTTCATGACCCCTTCCTGGAGCTCCGTCGTAACATGGCTCAGGCGCTGCAACGGCGCGCTGAATTCGCTTTCCTTCTCGTTTCGCAGAATCTGCATCAACTGGTTGCGCGTCAGCACGAGTTCCGAAATCATCGTCATCAGATTTTCGAGCAGGTCGACATTGACGCGGATGGTCTGATTGGCAACCGATCCCGTTTTCTGGCTGTCCGACGGTTCCCTGGCGACCTCTTCCGATTTGGCGACAACGGCGGGAACGGCCGACGCTTCTTCGTCGGAATCCGGGATGTCGTCTTCGTCCACATTGGACGCGACCTCGACAGCAATTGCCGCCGGGTCGATATTTTTGCCGGTATCCTCCGCCCGCACCGGCACAAATCCAAACTCGTCAGGCTCTTCCTCAACGGGTTCGAAATCGGTTTCGACAGCCGGCGCTGTAGTGTTCTCCGCCATATCGGACTGTTCTTCGGGCTGTTCGATTACGTTGCCGTCGGCGAAGGCATTCAGGCGCGCGATCAGATCACTGTCTTCTCCCTCGGGCTCCTCTTCGGTCGCTTCGAGCTCCTGAAGCAGTAATTTGATCTGATCAAGACATTCCAGAACCAGCGAAACAGCGACAGGCGTGACCTCAATCTCGCCGTCGCGAATTTTCCCGAGGATATTTTCCCCGGCATGCGCAACCGATTCCAGCCGCGGCAATCCCAAAAATCCGCAGGTTCCCTTGATGGTATGAACAAGTCTGAAAATGTTTCCCAGCAACGCCGGGTCGTTTGGATTTTGCTCCAGTTTCACCAATTCCACATCGAGAATATCCATGTTCTCGGAGGTCTCGGTAAGAAATTCGTTGAGCAGATCATCCATTGCTAAATCCCAATCCTGCGTGGCTGCATAACGGCACCTGAACAGGTGGCATGCGCCACTGAACACCATGGCAAGTTCATGGAATTTCACACGGATAGATTAAGAAGCAGTAAATGATGAATGACGCGAAAACCGCGCAATTACGGGTGGTTCGGTCGTAAAAAAGCTGATTTATCGCGCCAGAGAAACGGAAATTACCGTCTGATCAGAACCAGCATCATTGATCTCTATACCGGTCGCCAATCGCTCCGCCAGCCGGGCCAGAAAATAGGCGTGAACACTACGCGGCGTTAACGCTTCGACCGCCACTCCGCTTTCGAGTGCAGCCTGGCATTCTTCGGGAATACGCGCGCCCGCACCCTCTGCGATCAACGAAAGGCGAACGGTATCGGCACTGTCTTTGACATGTACGCGAATAACACCGCCGCGAGGCATGGTCTCCGTTGCGAGCGGCAACATGTTGAGCAACAATTTTCCCCAGCCTTCGGGCCATTGCGCAATGCCCACACCATCGGGCCAGTCCAGACTGGAACGGCCATCGGAAAGATAGCCCTCTGCCAGCTCTCTGATTTCAGTATCAGAAATAATGGACGTGGTGCCGGCCCGGCCATAGGCCATCCGGTAAAATTTCAACCGCTCCGCAACAAGCGATGCGCTGCTGGCGATAAGCGGCATCGCCTCCGGCATCATGGATTCGTCAAACTCCTGAACCATTTCAATACCGTTGTTAATCGCACCGACCGGGCTCGCCAATTCATGGCACAGCCGGGCGCACAACAATTCGGTGACCTTGATATCCATAAGAACAGGCATTGGCGCTCGCGTAATCAGACAAAGACAGGGCACAGCCGAAAGCCCTTTCGGCTGCTGTTGAACCTAACCCATTCGTCAGTCAGTCCCAAACCTTTGTTGACAAATATCACTGACCCGGCACCGCCTTGCTGAATCCTCTGCGACACGACAGAAGGGCCATGAAACGGCGAACTTGCAAATTCAAGACTATTGCGCAAATCTTTGTCTGCCAGCAGATATACGCACGTTTCAACATGAACACGCCTTGCATCAATGAGCGGACTTGAAAACCTGACAGTTCTCCTCGTTGAAGATTCCCAGCAGTTGCGGGCTCTTCTGGTCTCTGTCCTGTCTCAGCTCGGCGTTGGAAACATCGTGCGCGCCAATGACGGTGCGGATGCGATTCGTCAGATCAAGGCAATGCAGACTGACCCCGGCAGCATTGGCGCCACCAGTATCGATCTGGTCCTGTCTGACTGGCTCATGGAACCAATTGACGGTGCCACACTGCTGCGCTGGATTCGCCGTCACAAGGATTCCCCGGATCGCTTCATGCCCTTCATCATGGTCAGCGCCTATTCCGACTGGGACCGGGTTCAGACTGCCCGTAACCTGGGCGTCAACGAGTTTCTGGCGAAACCGTTTTCGGTTGCTTCGGTATTCGAGCATATCAATGCCGTTATCCAGGACACCCGGTCCTTCGTGCGAACCGACAGTTTTTTCGGTCCGGATCGGCGGCGCAATCGAAAACATGTGTCGGACGAGAAACGCGTCATTCATCCTTCCGGCAAGGATTCAATGGAGAAGCGCATCCGGTTCTACGCCGCGCCGCGCGCATTGCGCAGGAAGGTCGGCCCCGACCTGAACGCCAATATCGCCACGATTGTAAAGATCCAGAAAGAACTCGATGACTGGAATGACGATTTCGTAAAATGGACCAACGAGTATATCAGCCAGATCAACCGACGCCTGGTCGCGGCACGCGCCAAGGATGTCAGCAACCGGCGCGTCGATTTCAACGAAATCAACAGGGTAAGCCATGAATTGCGCGGTCAGGGTGGTATCTTCGGCTATCCGCTGGTATCCGCCGTCGCCAAATCGCTGTTTGAACTGACCAAGGACACACTGGACCGTTCAGACGACTGCCTGCAGTTGATACAAGACCATGTCGGAACCCTGCGCGCCGTACTGCGCGACGAAGTCCGTGGCGATGGCGGCCAGGTCGGCATAGAGATCGTCAAGGCCATGCGCCAGGCCAATGCGAAGTTTCTGAGAGAACAGGGCGACCTCTCGCTTGTCAGCCGCGATTTCCTAAAAAACAACCGGTAACAGTCATGAATGATCAAATCACGCTGGACCGGACGGGACTGAAACATCCCCTTTACCAGGATATTGCTGCCGGCGTGACCGGCCGGGCGGAGCGGGTCATCGTCGGACTGAACTGGACCCTTGTGGTCGGCCCGCACGGTGCCGGGCTCTCCCACACCCCGGCACGTGGCACCGGTGGCTGTTTCTCGCTGCCCGATCCAGGCAATTATAAGGGACAGGCGCTGGCATCGCTCGCCGCGATGACCCAGTCCGAGAATGTCTTTGAAACCGCCATCGCCATTGCGGCGTCGAACGCTTTCCACAACCGGTATGATTTGAGCGGCAGCCAGGAAAACGGTCTGGACCTGATCCCGGATGGCGGCTCCGACACCGTAATCATCGGCCGCTTCCCGGGCCTCGACCAGCGTATTCCCAAAGCCAAGGTCATCGAACGCGAACCCGGCCCGAACGATTACCCGGAATCCGCAGCCGAAGCTTTATTACCTGAATGCCGGCACCTGATCATCACGGCGTCGACAATGCTGGACGGCGCCCTGCCCCGGCTGCTGGCACTCGCACCGCAGGCCCGTACAATCCTGCTCGGCCCCGGCACACCGCTGGCACCGGCGCTGTTCCACCATGGCATCGATGCGTTATCCGGTCTTGTCGTCGATGATATCGACGGTCTGTCGCAGGCCGTGATTGAAGGTGGCGCCGTTCGCGCCTTGAAGCGCCATTCGCACAATCTTTCGCTGTTCAAGCCCGGACCCTAAAGCCCGGGCAGAAAAGCGGCTGCCTGTTCAAGATCTTCCGGCCGATTGGTATTGAAGAACGGATCAACTGTACCGACGGGAAATTCGACCATGGACAGATTATATCTGGCGGTCCAGCGGTCTACCTTGCGGATTTCCTCCGTCACCATCGCCTCGCGCAGCGCCTCGCGCAGGCGGATCGGCCATAATCCGGCCACGGGATGGGTTCGTCCCGCCGATGCCGCACAGGCCATATCCGTGCCCTCCCGCGCCGTCGCCGTCACCATGCTGCTGACGAGGTTTTCCGGCATGAATGGCGCATCGGTCGGAAAGGTCGCAAGCCATTCGCATTCCGGATGGCGCGACGCCACCCATTCCATGCCCGTCAGGACACCCGCCAGCGGACCGGCATTGCCGTCGACAACATCCGGCAGTACCGGCATGCCGTACCCCGCAAAACGGGCCGCATCGCCATTGGCGTTCAGGGCCAGTGGACCGACCTGCGGTGCGACGCACCGTATTATACGCGCCAGAATTGTCTCTCCGCCGAGCATCCGCAGGCATTTGTCGCCCCCGCCCATTCGGCGCGACAACCCGCCCGCCAGAAGTACGCCGGCAACAGTCATGCCCCTGCTCCGCCGCGCCAGACCTGCAATTGGTTGCGGCCGCCACTCTTGGCCATGTACAGCGCTTCATCGGCATACTCGATCGTCTGTTTCAGGCTAATCGCCTCATCTGCAAGGCAGAGCCCGAAGGATGCTGTCAACGGGAGAACCGTTTCATCCAGCAGCAGGATCGGCTGGTCCGACAACGACCGGCGCAGCCGCTCGACTATTTCACGAGCGCGTTCGTGCCCGGCGCTGGGCAGGCAGATCAGAAATTCCTCGCCGCCATACCGGAATATTTCATCATAGGGCCGCAGCTTGGACAGGAAACGCCCCGCCACCATGCGCAGCACATGATCGCCTGCAGGATGACCGTGGGTATCGTTTACCGATTTGAAATGGTCGATATCCGCCAGAACGATGCAGCACGGCGTCCCGGTGCGCAGCGCCCGCTCGCGTTCGCGTTCCAGGACCCGCATCATGACCTGCCGGTTCTGCAGCCCGGTCAGCGGGTCCAGTTCCGAGACCGCCATGCGGAACGCCTCGCGAATACGGCGAGCCTGCGTATTGAAGCGCTGTACCTTCTCCGTAAACGCGTCATATTCTGCGATCGGAATAGCATCGCCTTCCGCCGCCTTCTTGGCCAGGAAACGGCCGAATTCATGCATCGCCTCATACGACTGGCCGAGCGAACGAAACGCTGACTGGTCCAGCAACCCGCGGTCCCGGTTAAGATCCATCCAGCTGCCGAAGCGGGTCAGAAATTGAGAATATTCCGATACAACCATTTGATCCGGCACTTCGTTGCAGATGATCGAGCGATGCCATTTCTGCAGCCATTCAGCGGTTTCGTCGATGGCCGAGTCGATGCTGCTCAGGACCTCGCCTGTATCGAAGGGTTTGGTTTCGGATCGTTGTTCGCGCGCTGCCATTGCCACCCCGCCCCCGGCCGTCAGGCCGCCGTCTCGTCGACGCTCGCCTTGCGACGGGCCTTGCGCGATTCTTCCGGGACGGATGTCGGGTCAGCGTCATAAACAATGCGTTCGTCACCTGACAGCGCGATGAAACGATGCCCGCGCGCCCGGCCGATGAGGGTAAGCCCCGCCTGCCGCGCCAGTTCCACGCCCCAGACCGTAAACCCCGACCGCGAGACCAGGATGGGTATGCCCATCTGCACCGTCTTGATGACCATTTCCGAGGTCAACCGCCCGGTCGTATAGAAAATCTTGTTGGCGGGCGTAATGCCATGCATCGCCATATAACCCGCAATCTTGTCGATGGCGTTGTGCCGGCCGACATCCTCCATATACAGCAGCGGCCGGTCCGCCTCCGCCAGGACACAGCCATGAATAGCCCCGGCTTCGAGGTACAGGCTCGGCGTCGTGTTCACGATTCTGGTCAGGGCATAGAGCCAGGATGTTTTCAGAACCGCGTCGCCCGGCAGGCGGACGTCGTCGAATTTTTCCATCAGGTCGCCGAAGGCCGTACCCTGCGCGCAGCCGGATGTCAGCGTCTTCTTGCGCAGCTTGTCCTCGAAGTCGGTTTCCCGGTCGGTCCGGACCACGACGACATCGATTTCATCGTCGTAATCGACGCCGAGGATCTTATCCTCCGGCCGCAGCATGTTCTGATTGATCAAATAGCCAACCGCCAGGTACTCGGGATAATCGCCGATGGTCATCATGGTGACGATTTCGCGCGAATTCAGGAACAACGTCAGCGGCCGTTCGACGACGACGGCGGTTTCCATCGCATCACCATTCTGGTCGACACCGGAAATCCGCTGCGTCAGCCGCTTGTCCGCCGGATCCGGCTTGAGGATGAAATCATTCATGCGCTGAATATGGCCCGCTCCTGTTGCCGCGACAAGCGCGACGCTTACGCCTGGTC
>CAXBEC010000014.1:0-16893 GCA_963974145.1 uncultured Alphaproteobacteria bacterium
GACCATGTACTCAATGTAATCTTTGAAAAACGGTACCGAACAATCCGCTCCTAGAAAATCGCCACCGCATATATCGGTAGCCAAAAGAATGTGAGCAGGAATTGGGAAGCCGAGAGGCGATAATGCCAGAAGAATCCACGTGATAATCATGGTCCAGAAATCTTTAGAAGATTCTTCAACGGGCATGTTGTTTGTCTCTGTTGCAGCGGGCCGAATCATCAGGATGCCCCCTGGAGCGGTTTAGCGTTTGCGAGCCTTCCTGCATAGACAGTTAAATAACGCCGTTTTTCTTCCGCGTCAGCCGTCGAACTCACCCAGCAGCCACCACCAGGCGAAGTCGAGCGGCAGGATGACGGCGATGGTGATGGCGGACATGACGAGGCACAGTTTCAGCCCGTCCTTCATCGCCGCGCCGCCCATCAGCATGGCGATCATCATCGGCGGCGACTGGTAGGGGATGAAGACGGTGGCGAAGACCGGCACCTGCAATTTCAGCAGGGTCTCGATCGACAAGCCGCTCGCCTGCGAGAACTCGGTCGCCAGCGGCGTCAGCACGGCGGGCAGGCCGGGCAGGGTGGTCAGCAATCCGATTCCGGCATAGATCGCCGCGACCAGCGGGATATTGCCCAGCGGGTCGTCCGACGTCATCCCGACAAGGTCGAGCAGCCCGCCCCCGGCCCAGGCGCCAAGCCCGCTCTGCGCGATCACGGCGCTGAGGCTGAGGAATCCCGCCACGTAGAACAGCGGCCCGATGGCGAGGCCCTGCTGCAGTTCCTTTGAAGACACCAGCCCCGATTGCGGCAGCAGGCAGATCAGCCCCGCGCCGAGGCAGACCCAGGCGGGCGAAATGCCGTGCCAGAAATCACTCGCGAACAGCGACAGCATCAGCACCAGCAGCAAGACCAGCCGGCCCTCGCCGGAAGACAATCGCCCGGGCGCCGTGGCGGAGGCCGATGCCTGCGGTTCCGCCGTGTCGGGGAACAGCCGGCAGATCAGCCAGATCAGCAGCGCCCCCTTGACCAGCCCCAGCACGGGGAAATGCAACAGCAGGTAAGAGCCGTATTGCAGCTTGATCCCGTACAGGGTATCGGCGGCGCCCATCAGCACCGTGTTCGGCACGTTGGCGGGCAGGACCGCGGTGGAGGGCAGGTAACTGCCCATCGCCGTCGCCATGATCAGCCCCGTGCGGCCCGTGCGTCCCGGCGTGAAACCGAGCCGGTCCGCCAGCCCCATCACGATGGGCACCAGCAGCAGCACCCGGCCCATGGTCGAGGGCATCAGGAAGGCGAGGCTGACCGAGGCGAGCACGACCATCGCGATGAAATAGCGATAGCCGCCGCTGGCCCGGCCGAAGAACAGCCGCCCCAGCCGCGGGCCAAGCCCGGTGGTGCGGATGGCGATGCCGACGATGGTGCCGCCCAGCACAAGCCACCAGGTCGGCGTCGCGAAGCCGGCGAAGACGGTCGTCGGCGCGGCGATATGGAACAGCATGGCGCAGAGAAAGAACAGCAGCGTCGTCAGCGGTTCCGGCAGCAGGTTCATCGCCCAGGAGGCAATGGTGAAGACCACCAGGATTCCGGTGCGTACGCTGTCCGGGCTGACCCCTTCGGGCAATGGCACGAAGTCGACGCCGATCAGTACCGTGACCAGGCCAAGAATAAGGAGTGGTATGCCACCACTGCGCAGGGCTGCGGCGGCCCGGGCGCGCTGACTGTTAGCGCCGCCGGATGATGGCGGAGTGGCGGATGTCACGCGGTGCTCCTGCTGGTGGGAGGAAAGGATGAAATCGTCAGGCCGGTATTGTATGCAATCCGGACGCGACGATGTCGAATATTGCGGTCTTGCTGATGTTGACTGTTTTCTCGCTGTGGCGGCTGCCGTCCTGAATGAATCTATCGTCGGGTCAGAATACCGACCAGCCTGTCAACTGCGCCAGCCGTTCCAGTGCCAGAGAGCCGACCAGTGAATTGCCGACCTGGTTGAGGCCCGGCGACCAGACCGCGACCGAGGCGCGATGCGGGGCAATACAGAGAATCCCGCCGCCGACGCCGCTCTTTCCCGGCAGGCCGACATGGAAGGCGAAATCGCCCGAAGCGTCGTAATGGCCGCAGGTCATCATGACCGCATTGATGCGCCGCGCGCGGGATTCCTTGACGACCTGTTCGCCGGAAAGCGGGTCCCGGCCGCTGCCGGCCAGGAACAGCCCGGCACGGGCCAGCTGGACGCAGTTCATGGTGATGGCACATTGATGGAAGTAGGTCGTAAGAACGTCGTAGACCGGGCCGTTCAGATTGCCGAAGGCGCGCATGAAATAGGCCATGGCGGTGTTGCGGTGCCCGGTATCGGCTTCGGACCGGGCTACTTCCATGTCGATCTGTACCGAGCGGTCATCGGCCCGGGCGCGCAGGAATTCGAGGATTTCGGTGATCGCGAGCTTGGGGTCGCGCTGGTTCAGGATCACGTCGGCGACGACGATGGCGCCGGGATTGATCAGCGGGTTGCGCGGTATGCCGTGTTCGTGTTCCAGCTGGACGATGGAATTGAAGGCCGAGCCCGATGGCTCCCGCCCGACGCGTTGCCACAAGGCCTCGCCGACCCGTTCCAGCGCGATGGTAAGGGCAAAGACCTTGGACACGCTCTGGATGGAAAGGGCTCCTCGGCGTCACCGGCGGTGATGGTTTCGCCGTCACAGGTGGTGACGGCGATGCCGAATTTCCGGGGATCAACGCGGGACAGTGCCGGAATGTAGTCGGCGACGCGACCGGAACCGATATGGGATTCCATGTCCGCGCGGACTTTTGCGACGATTTCCGCCAGGTTTGTGGTCAAGATTGTCTCCTTGAGCGCCAGAAGAATTATTTACGGTAACGGGCACCAATTTTACTTGTGCGGGGCTTTCGCATCGTATCGAATTCTGACCGAATAGTTGATACATGGTTAGTACATTTCCCGTAACAGGGTTAGCCTAAAAGGAACGCAAGATGACCTATTGTCTGGGGTTATTTCTGGATGAAGGGCTGGTCATGGCCTCGGATTCCCGCACCAATGCCGGTGTCGATCAGATCGCCAAAGTCCGGAAAATGTCGATATTCGAAGACCCGGGTAAACGGGTCATCACGATCCTGTCGGCCGGCAATCTGGGAACGACCCAGGCGGTGATAACGCTGCTGAAAGAAAACCTGCACAATGCGGAATCCGGCCGGGACCTGTTCTCCGCGCGAACCATGTTCGAAGTCGCCCGGATGGTCGGCGGCCAGATGCGGGACGTGTTGCAGCATGACGGGGATCATGTCCGGATGCATGGCGATCCGAATGCAACGTTTCTGGTCGGCGGACAGATCCAGGGCGAAACGCATCGCCTGTTCCAGATCTATTCGGCCGGAAATTTCGTCGAGGCCTCGTCCCGTTCGCAACTGCTGCAGATCGGCGAAACGAAATACGGCAAGCCTATACTCGACCGTGCGATTTGCGATGAGACGTCGCTCGATACGGCGGCGAAACTGGCGTTGTTGTCCTATGACGCGACGATCCGAAGCAATCTTTCCGTCGAAGGGCCGATCGATCTGCTGCGTTACAGGAAGGACAGTTTTTCTACCGAAAACCGGGATAAATACCGCCGTGATGATCCCTATTGGGTCAGTCTGCGCAAGGGGTACAGCGAGGGGCTGATGGCTGTGATCGCCTCCCTGCCCAACCCGCCGGGACATGATGCGGCGTAGAATTGCAGGCAGCGCTTTTCCGGCGACATGAAAATTCCGGATGAAGACGCGGCGACACTGCATATCCGCTGTGGAACGGATATACGCGGCACCCTGACGGCGGCCGGGTTTGCCGGGGCGTTTCTGGAATATTCCGATCCGGTCTGTCAGGGGCCGGTGCCGGATGCGGGAGACCTTGTCCGGCAACGCGCTGCCTTCCTGAGTAATGCCTATGATGTCGGCCGGGATGATGTCCTGGAAAAACTGGTGGCGGCGGAAGCCGCTCTCGGCGCGGCGGCAACGCGGTACAAACGGGTTGTGCTGTGGTTCGAGCATGACACATACGACCAGCTTGTTCTGGCCCGAACCCTTTCCCGGTTTTCCGTGGATGGGGTCCCCCGGGTACTGGAAATGGTGACGACCGACAGGTTCCCCGGCATCGATCGCTTCACCGGCCTGGGGCAGTTGTCACCGGAAAACCTGCGTGATTTATGGCCGCAGCGAATTGCTGTTTCGGAAAAACAGTTGAAAACCGGCCGTCGGGTATGGGATGCGCTGCGCGCGACCGACCCGATTGCGCTGCACGAACGGATCTACGACTGTGCGGCTTTGCCGTATATGGCGCGCGCCCTTCGGCGGCATCTTGAAGAACTGCCGGGGGTGGATGACGGGCTCGGGCTTACCGAGCGGTTGATTCTGCAAATCCTGCGGGATGGTGACCGGAGCGCGGGGCAGATCTTCCGTGACCTGATGATGGTCCGCGAACCGCTGCCGTGGCTTGGCGATACGATGTTCTGGTATGTTTTACGATCAATGATGCGGGCGGAAACCTGCCCCTTCGATATCGCCAACCATAATGCAGGATGGCCGGAACGGCTTTTCTCCCTGAACGAGGCCGGCCGCGAACTTCTGGCGGGACGACGCGACTGGATGTCGTTCATGCCGCCGCCACGCTGGCTTGGCGGAATCCGGATCGAAGCGGGAAAGCCCTGCTGGCATTGGGATGGCAAGGCCGAACGACCGGTCCTGCCGTAGGGCGGTATCAGGCCGCCGCCCGGTTCTTCATGACGGTCATAACCAGCGCCGCGATCGCCGCCGGCAGCATGATGTAATCTTCAGGCAGTCCGATCAGGATGGCCGAAATACCGTTGCCCGCGGCAAGACCTATAGGCAGGACCGCCAGCAGCAGGGGCGTCCGGTGCTTCGCAATCAGCAGGACACCCAGCGTGAACAGCAGCGTTGAATCCGGTGCCAGCCCGATGACCGGCGCCGAAACCAGTTCAATGCCGGTCGCCACGGCCGTCGCCGGGTAGACAAACAGGCCGTAAAGCATAAGGCCGAGTCCGGTATTCGCGGTCAGGTTTCGTTCATAATGCAGCGCCATGCTATTCCGCACGGTGCCGAAGATGAGCAGCAGGGCAGCCTGAAGGATGAATGCTGCAGCGGCAATCCAGGCCGCCCAGCTCAGCCCTGCCATGTAGCTGCCGTAATAGACGGTGCCGATCCAGAACCAGGCGGCCGCCAGTATGAAGCAGATCATGCGGCTGCTGCTCGCGCGGGGCCGCCGGACCATATCGACCATGGCACAGCCCATCAGAAAGGCGATGACCTGGCTGGGCTGCATGGCGGCGGCATATCGCTCGACGACAATCAGAAAGACGTCTTTGGAAAACGGAATCACGGGCGCTGCCTCACAGGATTTCCAGATGACGCAGCATGCGCGCCCGCATGGCGGAATCGGGCAGGGTGCCGCGTCCTGCGGCCATGTTTTCGAGCAGGTGATGAACCTTGCTGGTCGCCGGAATGGCGCAGGTAACGGTCGGGTGGGAAACGACGAATTTCAGGAAGAATTGCGCCCAGTTCGCGCAGCCGATTTCCGCCGCCCAGGGAGGGAGGGGCTGTCTTTCGACCCGGTTGAACAGATCGCCGCCGCGGAACGGCCGGTTTATGATGACGGCGATTCCCCGCTCGGCCGCCAGCGGCAGCAGCCGGGCCTCCGCTGCGCGATCCTGCACATTATAGGTGAACTGGACGAAGTCGATGGGTTGCGTTTCCATGATGTCGGCCAGATCGTCGTGGCGCCGGCCATGCGAGGTGGTCACACCGATATAACGGATCCGGCCTGCCGCTTTCCATTCCAGCAGGGTTTCCAGATGCGCATCCCAATCCAGCAGGTTGTGTATCTGCATCAGGTCGAACCGGTCGACCCCCCATAGCGCGAAGGATTTCTCCATCTGTTTTTCACCGAGCCAGCGGGTCGGCGTCCACACCTTGGTCGTGGCGAACAGGCGTTCGCGCGCCGGAATGCGCGCCATGCACCAGCCGATGACCTCTTCGGAGGACCCATACATTGGTGAGGAATCGATCATCCGCCCGCCTTCGTCGAAAAACGCCTGGACGACCTTCAGCCGGTCCGCCCGCAGTTCCGGGTCATCGCCGACATTGAGCGTAATCCACGACCCCATGCCGATGATCGGGATCGCCTCGCCGGATTTCGGGATGGGCCGGGTGTGCAGTGCCGCGGGCGTAGCCATCAACTTGCCTGGCAGCCACGACGCGGCGATGCCGCAGGCCGCGCCGGACAACAGCTGTCGGCGCTGAATTTGATACGGAGATTTCATGGCTCTTTAGCCTGCAAGAGGGGTTTGGCGGACAACTGCCGCTGCCATCATCGTTGCTTTCCAGTCAAAACCCAGGCAGCAATCCATGAAAGCCTTGGCGGCGGGCGAATAGCGACGGCCCGCGATTGTCACCAGCTGTACCTGGCGGGACATTTCAGGGCTGACCAGCGGCCGGGTTTCGATACCCTGTACGCTTGGCAGGTATTCCGGCATGACCGCGCAGCCCAATCCGGCGGCGATCAGGCTCTGGATCCAGTCTTCCCGTTCCGAGGCATAGACGACATTGACGTTGACGCTCGATTTCTCCTCGGTCACGTCCATATGGTCGGAAAATTCGCATTTGACCCGTGTCAGGTAGTCCTCCCCTTCCAGCTCGCGGTAGGGGATGGCGTTCAGGCTTTCGAAGCGATGGCCCGGCGCGAAGGCGACCATGTAGCGTTCGTCGAACAGCGGGTGGGTGACGAAACGTTCCGGCAGATCGGGCATGCCCATGATCGCGAGATCCAGATCGCCGTCGATCATGCCGGTGATCAGTTCGCTGCCACTGGCTTCCTGAAGCGACAGTTCCAGTTGCGGGACTTCCTTACGCAGCGCGGCGAAGAAGCCCAGCAATTGTCTGGGGCCGATCGAGCACATGATTCCCAGCCGCAGCGGCGCAGTATCCATGCGGCGAAATTTCGAGGCCTGCTCCTTGGCCGCCAGCGCGGAGGTATAAGTCTGGGTCAGCAGGGGCTGCATCAGGCGGCCCAGATCCGTGAGGTGGCTTTGGTTGCGTTCGCGCCGGAACAGCGGGCCGCCAAACTCGTCCTCCAGCTTCTTCACGGCCTTTGTCAGGGCGGGCTGGGAAACGTTGCACTGCTCCGCCGCACGCGTGAAATTCAGCGTTTCGCAGACTGCAAGGAAGTATTTCACCTGGTGCAGTTCCATAAGGCGTTCTCAAATTTCCATATATTTCAATTCTATAGGACGCGGTTGCAGGGGCGCAACTACCAATAACCTCTGGTTATGAAATCCGGAACCAAACGGTATTTCTAATCCGCTCCCCGGTTGGAGATAGTCCTCCCTGTCGACACGGTCACACAAACCGGCCGGGGCGGCAGGAACCCAAACCAATCCAATCAGAGGATCTACCCATGAACAACTCAGTCATCACCGCCAAGAACCTGACCATCGCTTCCGCTCTCGCCCTGGCCGTCAGCGTCGCCGCACTGACGAATGTCGCCGCCGCCGCCGATGGCGACAAGGAAAAATGCTACGGCGTCGTCAAGGCGGGGCAGAACGACTGCCAGACGGCAACCTCGTCCTGCGCCGGTACGGCGAAGCGCGACGGCCAGAAGGACGCCTGGATTTACGTTCCGGCCGGCACCTGCGCCAAGCTCGTCGGCGGAAGCCTGTCCTGAGACGGCGGCGGGGGATACGTCAATGGCCTCTCTCGACAGGAACCCCGCCTTCGGCGACAGCCCGGTTCCGGCATCTGCCGGGGTCGGGCTGAAGCCCACCCATTACGGCGACATTCTGGACGGCGCCACGGATATCGCCTGGTTCGAGGCGCATCCGGAAAACTACATGTGCGATGGCGGCCCGGCGCTTCGGTACCTGGAAGCAATCCGCACCGACCATCCGCTCTCCCTGCATGGCGTCAGCCTGTCGCTCGGCTCCGCCGACGGCGTGAACCGGGACTGGCTGGCCGGCATGCGCACGCTCATCGACCGTTACGAACCGGCGCTTGTTTCCGAACATCTGTCCTGGAGCACCGTCGACGGCGTCTATTTCAACGACCTGCTGCCGCTGCCCTATACGGAAGAAAGCCTGGCGCTGGTCGCGACCCATATCGACGAGGTTCAGGAAACCCTGGGCCGGCGCTTCCTGATTGAAAACCCCTCGACCTATCTGACCTTCCGGCACAGCACCATTGATGAAGCCGAATTCCTGTCCGCGCTGGTCGCGCGCACCGGCTGCGGGCTGCTGGTCGACGTCAACAATCTGTATGTGAATGCCCGAAACCACGGCATCGACCCCGTCGCCTGGCTGCGGGAGGTTCCTGCCGACGCGGTCGGCGAATTCCATCTCGCCGGGCACGCGGTGAACCGGTTCGAGGATGGCGAGATCCTGATCGACGATCACGGTTCCGCCGTCACGGACAATGTCTGGGCGTTGTACGAGTCGGCGCTGCGCATCATCGGCAACCGCCCGACCCTGATCGAATGGGACACCGATATTCCGCCGCTGGGCATCCTGCAGGGTGAGGCCCGCAAGGCGAAGGCCCGCCTCGCGACCAACGGGAAAGCCTCGTCAGATGTCTGATCTTCTCACCGTGCAGCGGCAGTTCAGTGCGTCGACCCTGAACGGTGACGATACTGCCGCCGGTTTCGTCAATGGCGCCGGCATCGCCGCGGATCGCCGGCTGCAGATTCATCGCAACAACACCTTCGTGGCGCTGGCGAATGCGCTGGGCGCGACCTTTCCCGTTGTCCGGCAGCTTGTCGGCGATGAATTCTTTGGGTTCATGACGCAGAACTTTATCACTGCGTCGCCGCCGAAGCCAGGGCCGCTGTTCCGCTATGGCGATACCTTCGCCGAATTCATTGCCGGATTCTCGCCGGCGGCCACATTGGCCTATCTATCCGATGTCGCGCGGCTCGAATGGGCCATGAACGCGGCCTATTACGCGGCGGATACGGACCCGATGGACATGGCGGTCCTGGCCGGTATTCCAACCGAGGCGCTGCCGGAGACCGTTTTCCGCCTGCATCCTTCGCACCGCCTGGTCGCGGCGTCGCACCCGGTCGACCGAATATGGCGGCTGCATCAGCCCGGGGGTGGCGATGAACGCATCTCCCTCAATGACAGCGCCTGGCTGCTGGTCCTGCGGCCGCAATCCACTGTCGAGATCCTGTCGCTCACGCCCGGCGTTTTCAATTTCGTCCTGACGCTGGATATGGGCCAGCCGGTAAGGGTCGCCTGCGATGCTGCGCTGGCCTGCGAACCTGAATTCGATCTCGCCGGCGCCATGGGCGCCCTGCTGTCCGCCGGCGTGTTTACCGGCATTCGCCATGAACCCACCAACCCCGAGGATTAAGGAGACCGACCAATGATCACACATGCCACGCAAGACGCCGCATCCGGCACGATGACCCTGCCGACGCGGTTCCTGACCACGCTTCATGAAAAATACGCCGCCATTCCGGACAGCGCGATTTCGCTGCTGGCGCGGGTCGGGATCGCCGGAATTTTCTGGCGATCCGGGCAGACCAAGGTGAATGGCTGGGAGATTCGCGACCTGACCTTCGACCTTTTCCGCGACGAATATGCCCTGCCGTTCATCCCGGTCGAACTCGCCGCCTATAGCGCGACAATCGCCGAGCACCTGTTTCCCATCCTGCTGATTGCCGGGCTGGCCTCGCGGCTGAGTGCGACGGCGCTGCTGGTGATGACCGCGGTGATCCAGATTTTCGTCTACCCGACAAGCTGGCCCGACCATGCGCTCTGGGCAGCCGCGCTTGTCTTCATCATGGCGCGGGGACCGGGGGCGATATCGCTCGATTATCTGATCCGCGCGCGGTTTGCCACCCGGCGCTGATAGCGCGACACCGGTCAGGAGAACACGCAAATGACGGCACATATAAGACAAGCTTCCGTATCGGTGTTTCTGCTTGCAGCGATTATGGGGGGTGGCGCACATGCGGCTCCCGACGGGCAGGTGGTCGCGCTGACCCAGACCGGTTGCCAGTTTCTCGAGCCGGAAGGCGGATTCGATCATGGATTTGAAACAATCCAGGCAGCTGATTGCGTACGGATCAACGCGGAAACGGGTCCGGGCAGGCTCGGCCGGTCGATGCCTCTGGCACTGAAACCGGGCCGGTATGTGTTCCGCGTGACCAACCGGAATGTGCCCTATCAGCTCGGTTTCTTTCTGCGCGCCGCCGATCCGGTACAACGCGCCTTCCGCCCGAAAATCGTCGGCGGTGGTATCGAACTAGGGGAGACGCAGGAATATGCGGTCGATCTCGTGCCCGGCAGTTACGTCTATTCATGCCCTTTGAATCCGACACCGGATTACCCCCTGATCGTGCGCGAGTAGATGCCTTTGCCCAAGTTGTTCAGGAGAAACCCGATGCCCGCTTCAAATGAGTTTGCGCCTGTAGTTGAAAGCCTTGCGGACTTCAACCGGTTTGTGCACTGCCGATTGTCGCCTCTGGTGGATCTCGCCTTTCGCTTTTGGCTTGCGCAGTTTTTTTTTCGCGCCGGATTCCTGAATACCGTGGATCCTGAGCCGACAATATGGTTGTTCACTTTTGTTGTGCCGATACCGGGTGTGGCGGCGGAGACAGCAACGCAGATACTGACAGGGATCGAATTGCTGGCGCCCGTGTTCCTGGCGACAGGCTTTCTCACACGGTTATCCGCGCTACTGCTGCTCCCCGGCGGCTGGATCCTGTACACGGCATATCCTGCAGCCGAAGTTCATGTCTTCGTTCTCGCGTTGCTCGGGGTCGCGATTATCTACGGTCCGGGTGCGATCAGTCTCGACTGCAAGTTCCGGCCCGCGCAGGAAAGTTCGACCCGCCCGCTGGCGCGGCTGTCGCGACTGCTGGGCCGTTTCCTTGTGGGAAACGTGGCGCCGGTTTACCTGCTGCTTCTCCGTATCAGCCTTGCGCTCGTTTTCGGCGTGTCCGGCTGGCTGCTGGTACATAACACCGCTCCGGAATACCTCATGGGGTTACCGCGATTTGGTTTTGCGCTGCCCGGCACCACCGGTATGGGCGACATGGTGTCCTCGTCATCGGTGTCGCTGCTGGCAAGCGGTTTAATCCTGCCCGCTGCCATTCTGCTTGGTGTCGGGCTGGCGGTCAGGGTCACCGCCGTAATCCTCACGGCACATCTGGTGTTGTTTTCCCTGCCGGGTGGCGGCGCGCCGCACTATCTTCCCGCATGCCTGCTGCTCGCCGTTGTTGCGCTGGACAGGAGGGGCATCATGTCGATGGATCAATTGGTGCGGAAATCCCTTTTCCGTGCCTTTCCCAGCCTGTCGCCGGACGCGGACTGGCTTGTGGGGGCGCCGCATGTCGTGATTATCGGGGGTGGTTTTGGCGGAATCGCGGCGGCGTTGGGGCTGCGGCACGCACGGGCCAACGTTACCCTGATTGATCGCCGTAACTATCATCTGTTTCAGCCGCTGCTGTATCAAGTGGCGACGGCCAGCCTGTCCCCCGCCGATATCGCGACGCCGATCCGCAGCCTGACTCGTGGAATCGGCAATTGCCGGGTCGTGATGGGGCGGGTCGGCGATGTGAATACCGAGACCCGTGAAGTCTTGATTGAGGACGGCCGACGGGTTGCCTATGACCATCTGGTTCTCGCGACCGGTGCGAAGCACAGCTATTTCGGCAAGGATGAATGGGAAGCCTTTGCGCCGGGACTGAAAAAAATCGATGACGCCACGGCAATCCGCCGCGATATCCTGCTGGCGTTCGAGAAGGCTGAGAATGAAACGGATGATGCTGAACGCGCACGGTTGATGCACTTCGTCATTGTGGGTGGCGGACCGACCGGCGTGGAACTGGCTGGCGCCATTGCGGAACTTGCGCGCCAGGGGTTGAACGGTGAATTCACGGCGATTGACCCCGCGCAGGCGCAGATCATTCTGGTGCAATCCGCGCCGAGGCTGTTACCGGCAATGCCTGAAAAACTGTCGGAAAAGGCGCGGGTGGCGCTGGAGCTTCTGGGTGTTGATGTCAGGACCGGGAGCCGGGTCGATGAAATTGACGCGCGGGGTGTAACGGTCGGTGGAAAGCGAATCGAGGCGGGGACGGTAATCTGGGCTGCCGGCGTTGCCGCATCTCCGGCGGGGCGCTGGGTTGATGGTGAACGTGACCGCGCCGGCCGGGTGATCGTCGACGGGGAACTGCGCGTCGCCAGACATGACAACATTTATGCCATCGGTGATACCGCTTCCTGCGATGCCGGCGGGACAGGGCCGCTGCCAGGCCTCGCGGCCGTGGCGAAGCAGCAGGGTCAGTATGTCGCGAAGCAGCTTCGCGCCCGGATCGAAAACCGTCCCCTGCCCGGGCTGTTCCGGTATCGCGACTATGGCAGCATGGCCACGATCGGCCGCGAAAAAGCGGTCGCCGATCTCCGCGGCTTGCAGTTAAGCGGCCTGCCGGCCTGGTGGTTGTGGTGCGGGGTGCATGTCGCTTTCATGGCGGATGCCCGCAACCGGCTGTCAGTCATCATCGACTGGGCCTGGTCTTACCTGACCTTCAGCCGCCGCATTCGCCTGATCACCGGAAACCCTGCGATTGAAAGCGACGGTTGACCCGGTGTCATCATTCCCACATGGCGCCGGGAATGCAGGGTTTTCCGCTCTGATATTCCACGGGACCGATATCGGGGGCGTCGGCCTTGCGCGGGTTGCCGCAGATATCGAATGGCGCGCCCGGGATCGCCGCACCTTTTCCCGTCATGGCGCGCAGGCCCTTTTCTGTCGGTGTCAGTTTCAGGCCGTCGATGTGACGGAAAATCGCGTCAAGATCCTCAGCTTCAAAATCCGCCCCGGAGATCGGCAAATTATGGTCGCCGCGGGCCTTTCCGCCATCACGCTCCTTTACCCGGGCATCGATGATATTGTTGAACACGTGGACACTGGACGTTCGGAACCGCGAGTCGATGCCGCGCGTATTCAGGATCAGGTTATTGTGGATCAGTGTATCCGTGGCCTTGTTCAGGTAGATTCCGACATCGACGGGGCAATTGACGATGATGTTGTTGCGGATGATACCGCCGGTGTGTTCGGAATCGCAGTTTTGGTCGCGGCAGTATTTCTGGCCCGTGCCGCCGCCGCCGATGGAGAGGCCCAGGCGGACACCGCCCTTGACCTTTGTCTGCATGTAACACGCCACGACATTGCCATCGAAGACGCCGTCGCGGCTGTTCGCCTTGAAAAAGGCACCGTAACTAATCCCGTCGCCGCCGCGCTTTTCGTAATCGGCTATCAGATTGCCCCGCACCATCCAGCCATTACCTGAATTGATGTTCAGCTTTGTGACAGGTACCCCGGTTTTGCGGCCCTGGGTATCGTAGATGCTGTTGCCTTCCACCAGCCCGTAATCCGGGTTGTCGTCATAGATCGCATTGACCTTTAACTGCGAATTGAAATCCCGGACATGGTTGTTCCGCAAGACAAGGGAAGTCGCTTTGCTGACGACATGGAAGGCATGATGGCAACTGTTATGACTGGAGCAATCGCCCTCGATTTCCAGGTTCTCGAAAATCCAGAAGGGGGCCTGGACAATAAATCCTTCGGATGCGTCCAGTTTGAGGGTTACCGTGCCAAGCGTTTTGGCGCCGATGGCAATAGGCGCCTCAGCCCGTCCGGCCGTTTTCAAAGCGATCCCGCGGTAAATCTTTGCTGTGTAAGTGCCGGGTTCCAGTTCGATATAATCGCCCGGTTTTGCGGTCTTGATGGCCTGCAGCAAACCCGGCACATCCTGCACCGGGATCCGCCGCAATGGAAAATTCGCCGCCCTGACGGCGACCTTGATGCCGGATGCGATATCGATATCCGAAAGCGGCCGTCCGTCGGAATCATATGCCGGTTGCCAACGGGCACGGTCCGGGTGCGCACCGGGCCCGCGCCACGCGGAAATTTCCGGGAATTTGATCAGCGAAATTTTTGGTTTCTTGGGCAGCGGCGCTGGCGGGTTGGGATCTTTTACCAGCAGGCCACCCCCCGCTTGCGGGGCCGGCGCTGTATTTGCGGCGCTGGCGTCCGGCATTGCATGGGTAACACAAAGCCGCTCCACATCCGGTTGTGGGAATCCCGCATCCAGCAGGCGAAGCACCTCTGCTTTCGTACAGATGCCGTAATGGCCGGGCTGGGACGGGCTGGCGGCCCAAATACCACCGGACACCAGGCTGGTGACGAGAACAATCGTTGAATGAGCAAGGTAGCGTGACACGCTTTTCTGAAAACCCAAAAACCTTACCATCAATCATTATCCTCGCGGAGCAGGCATTCTACCGAACTGCAAGGGGGCTCCCTGTTAGCGCAGTTGTTTCCATGTAGCGATACTATACCTGTAATTTGGCGTTAATACGTCAATTGGCAAGCGTGCGAGAGAAATTCCCGCGCTGGCATATTGCGGCAGCGTACCTATACTTCCATCGCAGCAAATTTCAGGGAGGCACGGACATCATGGCGAGCGGGCAGGCGGATACGCGAGTGGCCATCATCACTGGTGGTGCGGGCGGGATCGGGCAGGCGATGGCGCGGCGGATGATCCGGGACGGTCACCGGCTGGCGCTGATGGATATCGACGGCGATGCGGCGGCGCGCGCGGCGGAGGCGATCAACCAGGAAGCCGGCACCAACGGCGTGCTGGCGCTGGGCGGGGATGTGGCGATCCCGGGCGATTGCGAGATCGCCGTCGGCAAGGTGTCGGATGCCTTCGGGCAGGTCGATATCGTCGTCAACAATGCCGGTTTCGGGGCCAGCAGGATCCGCCCGGATGGCGAGCGAAACCTGCTGACCATCGAGGAACTGACCCCGGAAGTCTGGAACAGGTTCATGTCGGTCAATATGGAAGGGCCGCTGCAGATGATGCGCGCGGCGCTACCGGGCTTGAAGCAACGCAAATGGGGCCGGGTCATCAACGTGACGACCAGTTTCTTCACCATGCTGCGCAACATGCCCTATGGCGCCAGCAAGGCGGCGCTGGAGGCGGCGTCGGCGGCCTGGTCGAAGGAACTCAAGGGGACCGGCATTACCGTCAATGTCGTCGTGCCCGGCGGGCCGACCGATACGGCCTTCATCGCCAAGGAAGCCGGCATGGATCCATCGAAGATGCTGCGGCCCACGGTGATGGGCCCGCCGGTTGCCTGGCTGTGCTCGCGCGCGGCGGATGACGTTACCGGCCAGCGTTTTATCGGCGGGCGATGGGATGCATCGCTGCCCGATGCCGAAGCGACCGCCAGTTCCGGGTCGCCGATCGGCTGGCCGGAACTGGCCGCATCGACGGTGATCTGGCCGGACGACTAGGGGCGTAGCGCCCCCGGCCGCCCGGCCGTCACGGGTCCGGTTCTATTTTTCGAACACGACCAGCGTGCGGACCTCGATGCTTTCCCGCGCCGGGGCGTTTTCGGTATCCGGCAGGACGAATGCGCCATGCGGTGAAAAACGCGCCCGCCTGTCATCGCTGTCCCAGCCCTTGATCAGCAACACCTCGTCCCGTTCCATGTCCGAGGCGTAATACCAGCGCTGCGTCCAGGCATGGGCGACGTTGTAGATTTCGCCGACCCGGTCCGGGAAGACCTGATCGGTCGCCACCAGCTCGTTCGGCTTGATGCTGGAAGCATCGGCCAGCGCCAGCGGCGAGCGTTTCACCGGGCCCTTGATCGGTCGCCAGACATTGACCTGCGCAATGCGCGCGCCGGACTTGAAAAGCCTTTCGGCTTCCTCGTCGCCCAGCACATCGCGGGTCCGCTGCGGGCCGCTCTTGACAGTATAATCCACATGGACCCGGTCGGCCGGGCCGCGCAGCCCGTCCCGGTTCGGTGCGCCGGCGCCGCCGTCAGACCGGCGGGTGACGTCAAAAATATGCACCGAACTTGCGCCCATATGTTCGATCAGCAGGGCCTTGAGCTCCTCGGCATAGGTGGTGTCCACCGCCGTGTCGTCATACAGGTCGTCCACCGCGGTCGGGCGGGTCAGCAGCTCGAAGCCCTCCACGTCGAGCGATAATGTATCCGCAATGGGGCGCATGTCCTCGACGGTGACATTGTGCCGTTCGGTTTCGAAGAAAACTTCGGGCGCGCCGCCGGTGAGGGCGGAGCTGTTGAAATAGGGCTTGGTGTCCTGCGGTTTGATGAAGGTCAGCGAGGACTGGACTTCATGCCGCACCGCGGGCCGTTCGCCTGCTAGCTGTGTCATGTCTCATACTCCTGTTCGGGCCGGGCCATGCCGCGGCCATCCGTTGCAGCAGAAGATGGTGGAAGCCGCGCCGGGATTCCAGCGACTTCGCTTCACGGCGACTTGAATTTAATTCAAGTCGTAAGCGTCTATGCGGTGGCGACCGATTGCAGCCAGCGCTCCAGCCGCCGCACGGTGGCGGTGGGTGTCTTGCCGGTGGCGCGGCACAGGTAATACCCTGCGCCTGTCGGGTCCGCCTTGCCGAACGGGGCGACCAGCGTCTCGCGGGTCAGCCAGTCATTGACCACCGGCCGCCGTCCCATGGCGACACCATGGCCGCCCTCGGCGACCTGCAATGCCTGGGCCAGGGAATCCAGCGTGATTGCGCCTTTCAGGTCCGGTGGCGGCATGCCCCGGGCGCGTGCCCATTCCTCCCATTCATCGGGAAAGCTGCCATTGATGATCAGCCTGGCGCCCTGCAGGGGCAGATTGTCTCCCGGCGTTGCCGCGCCAGCCAATTGTTCGAAATAACCCGGCGCGCAGACCGGCATCGCCGTTTCCTCCAGCAGGAAACGGGCGTCCACGCCGGGCCAGTGCCCCTTGCCCAGCCGGATGGCGATATCCGCCTGGTCCCGCCGCAGGTCGATGACCCGGGTCGTGGTAATCA